>DFGB01000015.1:0-5727 GCA_002371135.1 Verrucomicrobia bacterium UBA3761
TGACCAACTGATACGGTATCACTTGGAGACGGCGCAAAGAGGGGCGGAAACCCGCCTCCCCATGGTTCCAGGCATTTCCACCCAAACTTGCGAAGAGCCAAAATTCCTCCCTCTTTACAAGCCACGCGGGATTTTGCTATAATACCGTCCAAAAAAGAGAGTAGACACATGAAACAAGGTTGGAGATGGTATGGTGACGCAGATGCGATCACGCTCAGAGAAATCCGTCAGGCTGGCGTGACGGACGTCGTCGCGGCGTTGTATGAACGCAAGCCTGGCGAAGTGTGGCCCATTGCCGAGATAAAGGCTCGCCAGAAGAAGGTGAAAGACGCCGGCATGGTGTGGAGCGTGGTCGAGTCCGTGCCTGTCCACGAGGACATAAAGAAGCGCACCGGCAACTATAAGAAGTATATCGCCAACTACAAGCAGACTCTTCGCAATCTCGCCAAGTGCGGCATCAAGACCGTCTGCTACAATTTCATGCCTGTTCTCGACTGGACGCGCTCCAACCTTGAATACGCCCTCCCCGACGGCTCCACGTGCCTTGAATACAACGAGTACGAGCTCGCCGGCTTCGACATGTTCTACCTCAAGCGTCCCGGCGCGGAGAAGGAATACGACGCCGCCATGAGGGCGAAGGCCGCGCGCCTCTGGAAGAAGCTCCCGGACAAGGAGAAGAAGCGCGTCGCCGATGCCGTTCTCTGCGGGCTGCCCGGTACGGTCGACGATCTCACGCCAGAGGAATTTCTCGCCGCGCTCAAGACGTACGAGGGCATCGACGACAAGAAATTGCGCCGCAACATGTACGATTTCCTCAACGAAATCTCGCCCGTCCTCGAAGAGACCGGCGTGAACATGTGCATACACCCAGACGATCCGCCGCATCCGATTTTCGGTCTGCCGCGCATCCTTTCCAACGCAAAGGACATCGCGCAGATGTACAAGGAATGCCCGTCGAAGCATGTGGGGCTTACGCTCTGCACCGGGTCGCTCGGCGGCGATCCAAAGAACAATGCCGTGGAGATCATGAAGAAGTTCGGCCGCCGCGTCTACTTCTGCCACTTCCGCAACCTTGAATACACCGACGACAAGGTGTTCCATGAGTCGCAGTGCCATCTCGTCGGCAACACGGACATGCCGCGGCTCTTCGAGGAATTTCTCAAGGAAGAGAAGCGCCGCGGGGAGAAGATCGTGGTGCGCCCCGACCACGGGCGTTTCCTCGAAATCGACAAGGGCCGCAAGTGCTACTGCGGCTACAGCTACGGCGGACGCCTGATAGGGCTGGCCGAATTGCGCGGCCTTGAAATCGGCCTCAAGTATGCGAAGAAGGGGCTGTGACGCTTTCGACAACAAACAAAAAAAGAAGGAAGGAACAAAACAATGAGCAAGTGGATTTGCCCCGTGTGCGGGTATGTCTATGAAGGCGAGAATCCGCCGGAATTCTGCCCGCAGTGCAAGGTCCCGGGGAGTCGCTTCACCAAGCAGGAGGCCGCCGGCGACAAGTTGGTGTTCGCGTGCGAGCATCACGTCGGCGACGGCGTCGTCGAAGACGCGGAAGTGATGGCCGGTCTCAGGGCCAACTTCGCAGGCGAGTGCACGGAAGTGGGGATGTATCTCGCGATGGGTCGCGTGGCCGCGCGCGAGGGGTATCCTGAGATAGCAGAGTATTGGCGCCGCGCCGCGCTCGAGGAAGCCGAGCACGCCGCCAAGTTCGCAGAACTCCTCGGCGAGGTCGTCACCGACTCCACGAAGAAGAATCTCCAGATGCGCGTCGAGGCGGAGCATGGAGCGACGCAGGGCAAGCTCGATCTCGCCAAGCGCGCCAAGCAGCTCGGCTACGATGCCATTCACGACACCGTCCATGAAATGGCCAAGGACGAAGCGCGCCACGGCAAGGCTTTCGAAGGCCTCCTGAAACGCTACTTCGGCTGAAGCGCATTTTATTGAACTCGTATCTATCTATCTTGCGGCTCGTGTGGCCGCTCGCGTTGGGGATGCTCAACAACGCCCTGTTGCAATTTGCGGACAGGGCGTTTTTGGCCAAGGATTCAATGGCGAGCCTCGAGGCGGCGCTCCCGGCCTCGATGCTCGCGTTCGTCGTCACCGGTTTCTTCCAGTCCATAGTGGCGTACTCGGGGACGTTCGTGGCGCAGTATCACGGGGCGGGAAGCGTGGACGGCGTCGCGCGCTCTTACCGCGCGGGCAGGCTGATTGCGCTCGCCTCCGGCGTCCTGGCGGCGGCGCTGGTGCCGGTCGCTTTGATGATCGTCTCTTCGATGTCTGCGAATCCGGAAGTCGTCGCGCGGGCGAGGGTATATTATGCGATAATATCGTTCGGGGCGGTGGCGGTATGCGGCCAGATGGCGGCGGCGTCGTTTTTCACCGGGCAGGGGAAGACGCGTCTCGTCTTCTGGGTGAATGTGGCGGGGAACGTGTTCAATGTGATCATGGACCCGATATTGATTTTTGGCTTGTGCGGTGCGCCGCGGCTCGGGATCGCCGGCGCCGGCATTGCGACCGTGGCGGCGGCTTTTCTTCAGTGGGCCGTTCTTGAAATCTGCGCCAGAAAGGAACTTGCGAAGAAGCCGCGCGGCGCCGCGTCCGTCTGTTGCGACGCAAGCCTTTGGCAACTTGTCGCGAGGGTGCTGCGCTTTGGCATACCGTCCGGCGCGTATTCAGTGTTGAATATTCTCTCGTTCACGATTTTCGTGTTTGTGACGGGGCTCGTGGGCGATGTGGAGTTCGCCGTCTCGAATGCGTGTTTTTCCGTGAACTGGCTGTTGATCGCGCCTGTCGAGGGCTTTGCGATAGGCGCGTCGACGCTTGTCGCGCAGGCGCAAGGGAAGGGCGACAGCGCCGCGGCGCGGCAGGCGCTCAGACGCACGCTCGTCCTCGCGCTCGCATTCGTTGGCATTCTCTCGATCGGGGCGGTGCTATTATATCGGCCGATTCTTGCGATGTTCGCGCCGGCGGATGCGGCCGTGGCGGAGAAGTTCTATTCGCTTGGCTTCGTTCTCGTTGTTTTGATGGCGACATGGCAGATGTTCGACGCGGCCGATGTCGTCGTCGCGGGAGCGCTCAAGGGCGCGGGCGATACGAAGTTCGTCATGTGGTGGATGGTCGCGGCCGCGTTCGGCTTCTGGCTGCCTCAGGTCTGGCTCGTCAAGGTTTTCCACAACACGATGCCGGCCTTGTGGGGTACGATGGTCGTCTACGTGATAACAATCTGCGCTGGCGAAATAATCCGCTGGCGCAGAGGCAAGTGGCAGACGATAAAGCTCGTGTAGCGGAGAAGTTGAAAAGTTGAAAGGTTGAAAAGTTGAAAAGCCTAGAAGTTTAGAAGTGCTTTTCAACTTTTCAACCTTTCAACTTTTCAACTTCTCAACCTTTCAACCATCTCGCGAGGGTTGTCGAGGTCTTGGACGCGGCCGTCAAGCGGGCACGAGCCGGACCTGTCGCGGTTGAAGATGGCGGGGACGAATTCGCCGGCGGCGACTTCGATCGAGTGCTTTTCGAGGAGCGCCTTGCCGCCTTCCGAGACGATTTCGCCGAAAACCCTTTTCGCACCGCCCACGATGCAGACGGCGGCGGCGGCGCGTCCTATCACTTTGTCGACTACCCACGCGTCTTTGAACAGGTCCGCTGTGCTGCCGTCAAGCATATCGAGGAGGGGCTTGATGCCGCGACCCTCGGCGGCGTGGACGATCACGCCATTCTTGATGACGACGCACGCCTTGCCGCTCTTGAGGAGGAATCGCGCTTCTGCGAGGACGTCCGCTTCGCCGGAGCGACGCGTTTCGCGATGGCGCTCGAGAGGCTTGACGGTCATGGCGGGCATCGGGCGCGCCGGGCAGACATGTTCGCAAGCGCCGCAGCCGACGCACGCGATGGGGTCGACGACGGGAATTTTGGCGCCGTCGACGTCGATGCGCTTGATCGCGTGGACGGGGCAATGGCGGTAGCACGCCCTGCAGTTTACGCCTTCCGTGGCGGCGAGGCAGCGGTCCTTGTGCCAGACGGCGGTGCCGATGTGGGTTGTCGCCTTCTCCTCCACGGTGAGCGGTTCGATGGCGCCGGCGGGGCAGACTTGCGAGCAGCGGGTGCAGTCGGGCGTGCAGAATCCCTTGTCGAACGCCATTTCAGGCTGCATGAAATCGTCGAGGCGCATCGAGGGCCTGAGGACGTGGTTGGGGCATGCGCGGACGCAAAGCTGGCAGCCGACGCACTTCGATGCGAAATTCTTGAGCGAATGCGCTCCGGCGGGTTTGAGAGCCGATTCGCGCACGTCGATGCCCGGCATGGAGACTTCTGCGAAGCCGCCGTCGACGGTTTTCTCGTCCGTTGCATTGGCGGCGAGCGCCGTCGCCGTCGCGCCGATCAAGAACGAGCGCCGCGTCATCCCTTGCGGCTCCGGCTCGGCGGCCGCGACTTCGGATTTCGCCCCGATGCGCACGATAGCGGCCTTCGGGCAGGCGGCGGTGCAGTCGAGGCACTGGACGCATTTGGTCGCGTCGATCGCACCGCCTTGTCCGTGGGGCTTGATTTCAATCGCGGCGGCGCGGCAACCGCGTTCGCATTTCCTGCATGCGATGCACTTCGACGAATCTATCTTCAACTTGAGCGGCGCCAGACGCGAGAGGAAGCCGAGGAGCGTCCCAACCGGGCATATCCAGTTGCACCACACCCTGCCTTGCCACAGCGCGAAAACGAAAATCGCGAGCCCCAGTGTGCAAGCGAAAAGCGGGAGTGTCATCACGCGCCCGAAAATCCCATACGGCTCCAGCCACGCATAGCCAAGCCCGGCGACGCCCGAGGCGATGAAGACGAGGAGGGCGGCGAGGCGGATTGCGAGCTGCGCCTTTTTCGCCTTGATGAAGCCCTTCGCCTTTCTGAGAGCCGCAAACGGCTTTGCGCCGCCCAGCCTCCATGCAACATCCTGCAACAGTCCGAGCGGGCAGAGGACGCTGCAATACCACCGGCCCGCGAGGACGGTCGCGACGAGGATGGCCGCCGCCGCCGCGCCCATGGCGAGCACCGCCGGCACGAACTGCACTTTGGCAAGCGGCGCCAAGTGCTTTGCGAGGTGCCACGGGAGGAATGTAAACAGAGTGATGAACGCGGCGAGCATCGCGAGCGCGACGAGCCGCCGCAACCACATTGTCAAGCTTTTCATCTTCAGACGTGCCTTTCTTCTTTTCGCCAGTTCGCGACCGTGTTGTCGATTTCTTCCATTCGCGCGGGGATGTCGATTCTCTGCGGGCAGTGGTGGTTGCACCTGCCGCAGCCAATGCAATGCTCCGCCTGGCGCAGCGGTGCGATGGCCGCGTCGTAGGCGGCGAGGAATTTGCGGCGGTTGGCGGCGTAGTCTTTCGCGCCGGGGTCGTCGGGGAGGCGGTCTTCGGTGCAGGCTCTGTTCCAGCAGTCGAAGACGCCGGGAATGTCGATGCCGTAGGGGCACGGCATGCAGTATTGGCAGAGGTTGCAGGGGATGGTCTTGTTCGCGAGCATCAGCACCGCGGCCTCCTCCAGCGTGTCGAGCTCCTTCTGCGAGAGAGGTACGAGCGGGGAGAGCGTCGCCACGTTCTCCTCAAGGTGCTCTTTGTATGTCATGCCCGAGAGGATTGTCAGCACCTTTGGATACGTGCCGCAGAAACGGAACGCCCACGAGGCGAGCGAGGCGGAAGGATCCATCCCCTTGAGTTTAGAGGCGACGGCGTAGTTGAAGCG
>DFGB01000015.1:5862-34627 GCA_002371135.1 Verrucomicrobia bacterium UBA3761
TACTTCGCGTCGAGGTTGCGGGAGTTCGTCTCCTTCGCATGGCGCCAGTCGACGTAGTTCATCTGGATTTGGCAGAAGTCCCAGTGGTATTTGTCGTGGTGTTCGATGCACCATTCAAACGCCTTGGGGTCGCCGTGGAACGAGAAGCCGAGGTTGCGGATGCGGCCGGCGGCGCGTTCCTGGACGAGCCAGTCGATGGCGCCGTTTTCGATGTAGCGCTTGGAGAACGTCTCGAAGCCGCCGTTGCCGATCGCGTGCAGGAGGTAGTAGTCGATGTATGGCGTCTGTAGATTGCGAAGGGAGTTCTCGAACATCTTCTTCGATTCGGCGAGCGGGTATTGCTGCGGGGCGAAGTTCGAGAGCTTCGTGGCGATGAAATATTTCTCTCGCGGATGGCGGGCGAGGGCGATGCCAAGGACGCGCTCGGATTCGCCGCGGCAGTATGCCGGGGAGGTGTCGAAGTAGTTGACGCCATGTTCGAGCGCATAGTCTATATGCTCGTTCAAGGCATCCTGGTCGATCGCCTTGGAGGAGGCGTCCTTCATCCAGTTGTTGGCGTGTCCGCCGTCGCGCGTGGGAAGGCGCATCGCGCCGTAGCCCAGCAGCGAGACCTTGTCGCCATGTGGGCCTTCGCGCATAGTCATCGCCGGCCTGTCGCCTCCGTTCAGAACTCCTTTCAGGAATTCACGACGTGATATGTCTTTTTCTTCGCTCATTGCAACGCGTATGATACCAAAATCGCCCCTTGTTAGTCTAGCGTAAAATGTTGAAAAGTTGAGAAATTCCAAGTCCTAAGCGGACTTGGGACTGGAAAGTCGGAAGGTCTGGAACTTCTGGATTTTCCAGATTGTCTAGAACCTCTAGATCGTCTAGGACCCGGTTCGCCAAGTAGAACGTGCACCCTGTTTCTGCCGTTTGTTCTTTTGGGTCGTCAATTTGGGGGCGCATTGGCATGGCGAATCGCGATTGGCAACATTCCAAGCTGCGCCCTTGACCCTCTGCCCTCCGAAATGATATAATATTTGGGTTATGAGGATTTTGACAGGTATACAGCCTTCGGGCAAGTTGCACTGGGGGAACTACTTTGGCGCGATGAAGTCCATGTTCGACCTTCAGGCGAAGGGCGAGGACATGTTCATGTTCATCGCGAATTTCCACGCCATGACGACGGTGCGCGACGGCGCGGCGCTGCGCGAGGCGACGCGCGAGGTGGCGCTCGACTATCTCGCCTGCGGCCTCGATCCGCAGAAGACTCTCATGTATCGCCAGAGCGACGTGCCGGAAGTCCAGGAGCTCGCCTGGTATCTCTCGTGCCTGACCCCGATGGGGCTCCTTGAGCGTTGCCATTCCTACAAGGACAAAATGGCCCACGGGTTCGACGCCACGCACGGCCTCTTCGCCTATCCCGTCCTTATGGCGGCCGACATCCTCATCATGAACGCGGACCTCGTCCCGGTCGGCAAGGACCAGAAGCAGCATCTCGAAGTGACGCGCGATCTCGCTCAGAAGTTCAACAACGCCTATGGCGAAATCTTCAAACTTCCGGATGCCTACATACCCGAGACGGTCGCGACGATCCCCGGCACCGACGGGCAGAAGATGTCGAAGTCCTATCACAACACGATCGAGCTTTTCGATGCGTCGGTGAAGAAGAAAGTGATGGGGATTGTCACCGATTCGACGCCGATGGAGGCGCCGAAGGAACCCGAGGGCAATGCGATCTACGCGCTCTACAAGCTCTTCGCGACGCCCGGGGAAGTCGAAGAGATGGCGGCGGCGTTCAGGGCCGGCGGGTATGGGTATGGACATGCGAAGAAGGCACTTCTCGCGGCCTACCACCGCATGTTCGATCCATTCAAGGCGCGGCGCGAGGAACTCGTCAAGGATCCTGCGGCCGTCGAGGACATTTTGCAGGACGGTGCGCGGCGCGCGCGCGCGGCCGCCGCCCCCGTGATGGAGAAGGTCCGCCGCGCCGTCGGGCTGTAGCGGCCGCTGCGCGGCCGAAGTAGAAAGCAGGGAGTGGGAAAATCCAGAATCTCTAGAACTTCCAGCCCTCTCTGGAGCTTGGGACTTGGAACTTGGAACTTGCCGCATGGCGCAGGATCAACTATTCGCAGACGAGTACAAAGTGCGGCTCGACGTGTTCGAGGGGCCGCTCGATCTGTTGCTGTATTTGATCCGCCGGGAGGAATTGGATATCTACGATATTCCAATCGAATCGCTGACCGTTCAGTACATGAAGTTCCTCGACGAAGCTCGTGAATTGAACCTCGACATCGCGGGCGAGTTCGTCGTCATGGCCGCAACGCTGATGATGATCAAATCCCGCATGCTCCTGCCGGTCGAAAAACGCACGGCCAAGGAAGGCGCCGAGGAGGAATGGGTGGACCCTCGCCTCGATCTCGTGCGCCAGTTGATCGAATACAAGAAATTCAAGGACGCGGCGTTGCGGCTCGAGCGCATGGAGGCGTTCCAGTCGAGCCGCTACTCGTACGGCGGCGGCAGGCCGAAATTCGCAAAGACTGCGACGGACGCCCTCGGCGCCCTTGCGCACCTCGACCTCTACGACCTCTTGAGCGCATTCCAGGATGCGCTGGAGCGTGCGAGCGAAGTCAAGCCGGGCGAACTCAAGGGTGCGCGCTTCTCCGTCCCCGACAAGATGGACTATGTTCTCGAGCGGACGCGCTCGGAGGGGCAGGTTTCATTCACGACCCTGTTCGCCGAGGATGCCCCCAAGGGTGAAATCATCGTCACGTTCCTTGCGCTTCTCGAACTACTGCGCCAGCATCGCGTCATCATATATCAGAATGCCGCATTCCACGAAATTACGATACTGCCATCGACCGAGATCGACTCCGCCGCGCCTCTGGAGCGGCCGGACGACTACGGCGAATGAACTTTGAACTGAAATGGACGAACCGAAGATACCTCTGCCGAGAAGCCTGCAGGAAATAGTGGGCGCGTTGCTGTTCGCGAGCGAAACTCCGCTGACGGCCGGCGATTTGCGCGCCGCCGTCAGGGCGGTCGAGCCGGAGAAAGACGAAAATGCGGAGGTGATGGAAGTCTACAAAACCTGCACTTCGCGCGAAATCGACGCCGCGATCAAGGGACTTGAAAAAGCTCTCGAAGTGGCCGGTTGCGGATTCGAGCTCGTCTGCACCGCCGGCGCGTATCGCCTCCAGACGACGCCCAGCTGCGCACGTTACGTGCGGGCGCTCTTGAAACTCGACCGCCCAAGCCGCCTTGGCCGCGCATCCCTCGAAACTCTCGCCATAATCGCATACCGCCAGCCGATTACCAAGGGCGAAGTGGAGGAAATCCGCGGCGTGGACGTCTCCGGCAACGTCAAGACGCTGATGGACCTTCAGCTCATCAGGCTCGTCGGCAAGTCGGAACTCCCCGGCCACCCGTTCCTTTACGGCACCACGCCGCTCTTCCTCGAACACTTCGGCCTCGCGAGCCTCCAGCAGCTCAACGAGCTCGACCCCACCCTCCAGCGTTCCAACCCGCGTCTCAAGGCCGCCTCGTACAAGAAGCCCGTCGAGGACAAGCCTCAGCCGCCCCCCGAAACTCCGGAGGCGCCCGTCGAAGAGGAGAAGCCGTCAGAAGAAGAGGTTGAAACTCCGGAAGAAACGCCGCCTGCAGAATCGCCCGCCGCGAAAGACGATGACGACGGGTTCTTCATCGACGACACGCCGGACGAGTATGACGAAGACGAGGACGAAGATGAAGACGAAGACGAGGATGATGAAGACGAGGACGAAGATTGGGACGAGGGCGATGAAGATGATGAAGACGAAGACGAAGAGGAGGATGAAGATGAAGACGAGTAGGTTTCTTGTTGCGGCGGCCGTGGCGTGCGCGGCATTGGCGCTCAACGCCGACTTTCGCGAGGAACGCCTTTCGCGCACTTACCAAGCCGCGATGGCCGATTATTCCGCCGGGCGTCTCGACGCCGCGATGGCGGGGTTTGCCAAGACCATAGCCGCCGACGGCGACAACGCGAGCGCCCGTTTCCAGCTGGCGTGTCTCCAGCACGACTACAAGCGCGACTATCTGGCCGCGATTTGCAACTACAAGGAATACCTGCGACTTGAAGGCTCAAGCGACAAGGCTTCGCTTGCACGCGAGCGCATCGCCCTGTGCGAAGCGGAACTCGCGCGCGAACTCGCGAAGAAATACGACCTCGCCGGCGGCGAGGCGTTGCTGGAAGAAAGCCGCAAGGCCCGCGCCGAACTCGCCGACGCCGAGAAGCAGCTCGCCCGCGGCGCGAAGGAGTATGAAGAAGCCCAGAAGAGAATCGCCACCCTTCAGCAGGAGAATTCCCGCCTTCGCCGCATGGTGACGGCCATCGGCGAGGATGACGCCTCTTCCGCAACCGCCAAATCGACGCTCGATCTCGCTTCGGCCAAGTCCCTGGCGGAAGACGAAGACTCCGCCCTCGCGCCCGACCCGGCTTTGCGCGCCGGTGCCGCCGATGCCGCGTCGCTTGCAGAGGACGAGGATGAAAAGACGTTTGCCGGGCTCGAGAGCGCCAAAGCGCTCCTCGCAGAGGCCGACGAGGACGAGAACGCCCCCGGTTCCAGCGACCTCATCCCTGCCGACGCCGCACCCGCTCCCGCCGGCGCGAGACTTTCCGACCTCGGCAAGACCTCCGCCGCCCCGGCCGCCCCGGCTTCGCCGCAGGAGCGTCCTGCCACCTACAAGGTTGAAGAAGGTGATACGCTTTACAAGATCGCACTGAGATTCTACGGCAAGACTTCCGCGTGGAAGCAGATCCGCGATGCCAACAAGGCCACAATTTCCACGGACGGCCGCGTCAATACAGGCCAGGTTATCGTGCTGCCGTGAAACAATGGAATCGCCCGACCGCAGATGAACAACCACTCGTCTATTTTCGGATATGTCGCAGGCAGGACCGGCGCGTCGAAAGAGAAGAAGCGCCCCTGGCGGCTCGACGTCTATCGCGACAAGTTCGTCCGGTATTTGAGCGGCGGCGGGTTGAGCGCTCTTTCGCGCAGCGAGTCGGAACTCGAAAGGGAAGAAAAGCAGACGAGGTTTCTCTACGGAATGCTTGTGGCCTTTGCCGTCTGGCTCGTTGCATGGATTTGGTAGAATTTTTCAAGAGGAAAACAAATGAAGAGACGTTTGATTTTATTGTTTGCGGCGAGTGCCGCCATTGCGGGGTTCGCGCAGGGCCAAGGCGGCTCGCGCGAGGCGTTCCTGCGTGAACAGGCATACGCGGAAATGCAGCGCGTTTCCGGCCAGGTCGACGTGCTCGCATCGAATCAGGAGGAGCTTGGCGAGCGCCTCGTCAAGGTCGAAGCGCTTAAAAACGAGATTGCCGAACTGCGCGCGGAGATTGCCGCTCTCAAGGCCACAAATGCTGAACTCAGGAATCGCATTCCGGCTCTCGTGAACGAGGCCCGCGCTGAAATCGTCAAGGACTTGACCGGCAAGATCGCGATGATGCAGACGAAGCTCGCCGCATCCGTCCAGCCCGCTCCGCCGCCGCGGCGCCAGACCTCTACGGGCGCCGCCCAAAGCGCACCGCCGCAACCGGTCGGCCCGCACAGGGAATACGTCGTCAAATCCGGCGACACGCTCTCGCTCATCTCCACGGTCTTCAAGACCCCAATCTCCCGCATCAAGGAAATGAACGGCCTCAAGTCCGACATGATCCGCCCGGGCCAGAAACTCATCCTCCCTCTCTGAAAAGCTGAAAGGTTGTATTTATGAAATACGATAAAAACGGCGCACTTCTCGAGTGCGAAATTCCAGGCGTCCCGCGCAAATGCGGGAAAGTCCGCGACGTGTTCGACCTCGGCGACACGCTGCTCATGGTCGTCACGGACCGCATAAGCGCGTTCGATGTGATTCTGCCGACCGGCGTGCCCGGCAAGGGGAAGGTGCTCAACCGCCTCTCGCTGTTCTGGCTCGATTTCCTCGGCATGAAGAACCATCTTGTCACTGCGGACGTCGAGAAGTATCCCGATGTCCTCAAGCCGTACGCCGAGGATCTTCGCGGGCGTTCGATGCTTGTGAAGAAGGTGAAGATGGTCGAAGTGGAGTGCATCGCGCGCGGCTACCTCACCGGTTCGGGCTGGAAGGAATACAAGGCCTCCGGCACGGTGAACGGCGAGAAGCTGCGTCCCGGCTACGAGAATGCGTCGAAGCTCGACGAAGTCCTGTTCACGCCCACGACGAAGGCGGCGATCGGCGACCACGACGAGGCGATAGATTTCGCGGCGACAGTGAAACTCGTCGGCGCGGACGTCGCGGCGAAACTTCGCGATGCCACGATTTCGCTCTACACCCGCGCGGCCGACTACGCCCGCGAGCATGGTATCATCATTGCCGATACGAAATTCGAATTCGGCCTCGACGACGACGGCTCGCTCATCCTCGCCGATGAAGTGCTGACGCCCGATTCCTCGCGCTTCTGGCCCGTCGAGAGCTACTCCGTCGGCAAGAATCCGCCTTCGCTCGACAAACAGTTCGTCCGCGACTGGCTGGATTCCATCAACTTCAACCACCAGCCGCCGGGTCCGGAGCTGCCGGACGACGTCATCGCCAAAACGCGCGAGATATACATCAAGGCCTACGAAGAATTGAGCGGTCTCAAGTTTTAAGACAAAAATAAAGGAACACGACAATGGGAATGTTCGATCAAATCAAGGACGTGATGAAGATGCGTTCTGAAGCCAAGCGCATCCAGGCGGAGATCTCCAAGATCACGGCCGAGTACTCCAACGGCGGCATTACGGCGGTCGCGCGCGGCGACGGCAGTTTCGTCTCGCTCAAGATCCTCCCCGAGGCGTACGATGAAGTCAAGGCCGGCAAGCCCGAGCGCTTCGAGACGATGCTCGTCAACGTCCTCAATGGCGCGGCGAAGAAGGCGAAGGACGTCGTCCAGGCCGAGATGATGAAGATGATGCAGGCCTCCGGCGGCGCAGGCGCTCTTGGAGGACTCTTCGGCGGAAAGTAGGAAGCGGGAGATTTGCCGCCCGTGGGGCTTGTGCGCATTGTCTCCTGCTTTCGATTTGTCCCGTGCTAGCGCAGATTGAAGAATTGCAGCGCGCTCTCGAACGCCTGCCTGGCTTTGGGCGCCGCAGCGCCGCGCGCGCCGCCTTGGCGCTCGTGCGCGAGCCCGCGCGTCTGCTGGAACCCCTCAAGGTTGCGCTTGCCGCGGCCCAGGGCGAGATACGCGTCTGTTCGCGTTGCGGCGCGTTCACCGACCGTGCGCACGACCCGTGCGAGACTTGCATGGATCCGTTGCGCGACGGCTCGATTATCTGCGTCGTCGAGGAGCCGGCCGATTCCGTGTTGATGGAGGCCTCCGGCGCATTTCGCGGCAGGTATCACGTTCTCGGCGGCAAGCTCTCTCCATCGCGCCGCACGGGGCCGGAGAACCTGCGGATCGATGCGCTGGTGCGCAGGGTGGAGACCGAACGCGCGAGCGAGGTCCTGCTTGCGCTTTCGACGGACATGGAAGGGGATGCGACGGCGATGTTCGTCACCGAGAAATTGCGCCCGACCGGCGTCAAAGTGTCTCGCCTGGCGTTCGGCCTGCCGGCCGACTCCGGCGTTGCATATTCCGACCCGCTCACGCTTCGACGTGCGATACAGTGGAGGCACGATGTCTGAAGTCGTTTTCGAGCATATCCGCAAAGTCTACGCTCGCGGCGACGCGCCGGCCGTCGAGGATTTCTCCCTGCGCGTCGCGCATGGCGAGTTTCTCGTGCTCGTCGGCCCTTCGGGCTGCGGCAAATCGACGACGCTGCGCATGGTGGCCGGGCTCGAAACGCCGACTTCCGGGCGTATTTTCATAGGCGATCGCGATGTCACCGACGCCGCGCCCAAGGATCGCGACATTGCGATGGTTTTCCAGAACTACGCCTTGTATCCGCATATGAGCGTCAAGGCGAACATGGAGTTCGCTCTCAAATTGCGCAAGTGCCCGCGGCATGAAATCGCCCGCCGGGTAGAGGAAGTCTCCGCCGCGCTCGGCCTGACCCCGTATCTCGAACGATTGCCGAAGGCGCTTTCCGGCGGACAGCGCCAACGCGTCGCCCTCGCCCGCGCAATCGTCCGCGAACCGGCCGTGTTCCTCTTCGACGAGCCTCTTTCGAATCTCGATGCGAAGATGCGGGTCGAAATGCGCGCTGAGATCATCCGCCTCCACCATAGGTTGGGCGCGACCATGATTTACGTCACGCACGACCAGACCGAGGCCATGACGATGGGCGACAGGATAGTCGTCATGGAGGCCGGCAGGATCCGCCAGGCCGCGCCGCCGCTCGAAGTCTACACCCGCCCCGCAAACGAATTCGTCGCGTCCTTCATCGGCACGCCGCCCATGAACATCTTTCGCAAAGGGACGCTCGACGCCGGGCGCACGATTGGCGTGCGGCCCGAGGATGTCGCAATCGCTTCTCCCGGCGCGCGAATCTCCGCCCCCTCGTTCCCGGCTGCGATCGATTTTATCGAACCCCTCGGCGCTGAAACTCTCGTCCACATGAAAGCCTTCGGCGATATGCACGTCATCGCCCGCGCCCCGGGCTTTGTCTCCTACGCCCCGGGCTCTTCCGTCGTCCTCGTGCCCGACATGGCAAAGTCGGTGGTGCTGGGGCCGGGGAACTAGACTTTTCAACTTTTACGATGAATCAGTTGTTTTGGCGAGTTGCGGGGATGATAGGAGCGCGCGAGCCGTTGCGCGTGGCCGTGCTCGGTCTTGAATCTAGCGGGAAGACGGTTTTCCTGACTTCGCTCGCCAATCATATTCTGCACCACAACCCCAGGCTCTTGAGGGTCAAGAACGCGAGGCTGGTGAGCCGCCAGTCGCTTCTCGCCGGCACCCGCAGTCCCTCGCCGTTCCCCGCGTTCCCGTATCGCCAGGCGCGCAAGGCCCTCGCGGAACGCCGGTGGCCGGATGCGACGCGCGAGCCGTCGCTCTTGAGATTGCCGTTCGATGTCCATCGCATGGGACTGGACGAGCGGCGCTTCGATCTGGAAATACTCGACATCCCCGGCGAGACGGTGGCCGATTTCACCATGGCCGGCAAATCCTACGCCGGGTGGTGCGCCTTCATGGCGGATAGGTTCGAGCAAGGCCTCGGGCTCGAAGGCGGCTATACGCATTACTTGAAGACGATTTCACATGATGGCGTTTCCGCGAAGGATCAGGTGCTCGCGGCCTACCGCGATTTTCTCGGCGCTGAATATGCGAACTATGTATTCGCCGTCGTGCCGTCGATTGTGCACGCCGGCCGCACGAGCGGCCGCGCGGAAACGCCGGAGGAATTCCGCAAGCATCTCGACACTGTGGCGCTCGGCGTTTCCCGCGAACTCGAATTCGCGCCGCTGCCGGTCGGCGCGCTCAAGGATCGCGAGCATCCGCTCCATGCGCTCGTACGCGATTTCGAGCGCGGCTACGACGCCTACAAGCGCGCCAAGGTCGATCCGCTGACGAACTGGTTTTCCACCGCCTGGAAACTTTACTACCTCGTCAACGTGCTCGATATTCTCAAGATGGGCCCTAAGCGCAAGAACGCCGAACAACGCTTCGGCGCTGCGGCCCTGGAAATGTTTTCCCGCAAATCTTCATACTTGGGTCCTCTCGCCGTCCTCGGCCGTGTGTTTGGATTTTTCCTTGAGACGAATATCGACAGGCCCCGCCTCGTCGCCACGCAGATAGATCGCGTCCATTCCGAGCGCAATCGCTCGAATATGGAAGATCTTGTGAGGAAGCTTTTCGCGCAGCCGCTTGAAAGCCTCGACTTTCCGGGCGGCAAGGCGCTCGTCATGTCATGTGCCGCAGTGCGTACGACGAGTGAAGGCGAAGGCGGGGCGCTGGCGTATTCAGCCGAGGCCGGCGTCGCGCCGGAAGCGAGCGAGAAGGGCTACATCCCGTCCAACGTGCCGTCCGATTGGCCGGATTCTCTTGCGTGGCAAGAGGCGATAGACTCCAAGGCTTTTTCCTTCCCGGACTCAGGCAACATCCCGTTCGTCGACAGCTCCGAGGACGTCCCCCCGCCCCATTTGCGCATGGAGAGGATAGTCGAAGATTTGATATACGGCTAAGTCGGTTGACAGTTGACAGTTATTGCCTTCTCAACAACTATTAACTATCACTGTCATGCAATAGATTTTTATCGCAGAGACGCAGAGTGTGAAAAGTCCTGATAAACTCTGCGTTCTCAGCGTCTCTGCGATAAATACTGGCCTTATTCATTCCACCACAATAATCAATGAAACTCAGGACTGTATCGACAATTGGAATCGCGCTCGCGCTGAGCGTCGCAGGGCAGGTGGCGTTGAGCGCCAAGCGTCCCGGCAAGTCGCCGATGATTGCAGAAGGCGCGTTCGCCGCGCTGGGCGGCTTCCGTTCGCTCGCGGCCGAGGCGGTGTGGTTCCGCGCAGACCGTCTGCAGGAAGAGGGGCGCTACGTGGAACTCGCCCAGCTCGCCTCGACCCTCGCGTTCCTCGAACCGCACACCCCCGAAGTGTGGAGCTACTCCGCCTGGAATCTCGCATACAACATTTCCATCATGATGCCGACACCCGAGGACCGCTGGCGCTGGGTCGCCGCGGCGATCAAACTTTTGCGCGACGACGGCCTCAGGCTCAACCCCGGCTCGCCCGAACTTTGCCGCGAGCTCGCGTGGCTCTTTCAACTGAAAATCGGCGGCAGGCTCGATTCCGCCGCGCCGCTCTACCGCGAAAAATGGAAAGCCATCGCAAGCGACGTCGCCGCGCGTCAGGCCTGGCACGAACTCGCGATGGAACCGGATATGATGCACGACGTCGAACGGATGCTCGGTCCTGACGTCGACTGGACGAGCCCGTTCGCGTCTTCCCTCTACTGGGCGCGCGTCGGCGTCAAAGACGCGACCGGCCAAGAGCACGCCTTCCTCTCGGAAATCGCCCGCCAATCCATCGTCCTCTACAAAAAAACGAAGGGCGTCGCTCAGAATTGAGGATCTGCCGCCATGCCAAAGAAAATCTTGCTGGGCGGCATTCCGCTTGGTTGCGACAACATCGGGGACGAAGCAATCCTCGGCTGCGTGGCCAAGATGCTGCGCGAAACACTGGGAGACGTCGAGCTCGCAGTCGCCACGGCGGATCCCGGGACGGCGACGCGGCTTGGCGTCGAAGTCGTCCCCTCGTTCGGCTTCGCCGGGACGCCAGTCGAAGGCTTTGCGTCTGCGGTGCGCGGCAAGGATGCGTACATCTGGTGCGGGGCGACAGGCCTTTCAGACTACCCCGGCGTCGCTCTCGATTTGCTCGAAGCCGCGCAGCGCGAGGGCGTCGACACATACATCTGGGGCGTGGGAATGGACGACGAGCTGAATCCCGCATTCTTCAAGGCGCATGGCAAGCGCAAGAAACTTCTATTCCTCCTGCACCTCGCGCAATGGTATGAAAGCAGACTGAAACTGAAGCTCAAGCGCCGCATCGCGAAGATTCTGCCGTGCTGCAAAGGCGTATGGCTGCGCGACGGACAGAGCAAAGCCGTCCTATCCGACATGGGTTTCGACGGTGCCCGCGTAGCAGCAGACACGGCGATCCTGCAAACGGCGGAGGGGCTGGATGCGATCGCCCCCGCCCGCCGTATGGGGTTGTGCATTTCTACGCAGCGCCAAGTGGCCGATCTGGACGGTCTCAAGGGAATGCTCGCGGCCGTCCGCTCTTCCGGCGCCGAAGTCCTCGGAATTCCGATGAACACCAAGACCGATAGAGCCCTCATGGAAAGCCTCGGCGTCCATTGCATAGCGGGCGACACCCCGGAGGACGTGTGCAAAGCGGCCGCAGGATGCGCTGTCGTTCTTTCGAGCAGACTGCACCTCCTCATCCTCGCGGCGAACGTCGGCACTCCAGTGATGGGCATCGCACGAGGTTCCAAACTCGCAAACTGGCTCGCCAATTTCGACAGGACGGTCGAGGGCAGCGTCAGCGATTGCGACTGGAAGAAAACAACGCGCCGCGTACTCGCCGCGCTCGCCGACAGAGGCGACTGGGACGAGAAACGCGCAAAAGCGTACGTCAAACTACGCGAGCGCCTCGACAAAGCACGCGAAGAATTGGCAGAAGCAATTGGCAGTCAATAGTTAATCACTACCAAGCAATAGTTTTTTAACACAGAGGCACAGAGGAACAGAGATTCACAGAGAGAAGGAGCGGAAAAGCTGAAATCCTCTGTGTTCCTCTGCGGCTTGAGTGCCTCTGTGTTAAAAACTATTGCATGACAGAGGATTAAGAGTCGAGTTTGATTTTCCCTTCCACTGCGCGGAGGGCTTTGGCGAGTTTGGATTCTTTGCGTGCTGCAAGGAGGCTTTTTTCGTCGAGGCCCATTGCGTCCATCAGCGCGAGCATTTTCTCCGCCGCTGCGGTCTCGGCCGCCTTGCGCGAATGCGCCGTCGCTTCCGCCGAACCGACGCCGTCGACGCTCACCTTGCAGTATACGTCCGGGCAGTGCGGCTTGCCGCCGCGCGAGAGCGTCTCGTAATGCGCGTTGCGCGCAGGTTCCATCGCCTGGGCGCGGATTTGCAAGTCGCCTTTTGGATTGCGGCTCCATTCGCCTTGCTGCGAGAAATCTGAAAGTTTCAGATGCTTGAACAGCGCCTTGGCGGCGTCGATCCCGCCGTCGAGCCACGCGGCGCCGAAAATCGCCTCGATTGCGTCGGCAAGGACTTTCGAGTTCTCGCTTACGCCCTGCGCCCCTTTGGAGAACTTGAGACGCGGCATCAGGTTTTCGCGTTTGGCGGCGGCGCACAGGGCGAGCGTCGAGACCATATGCGTGCGGGCGATCGTAAGCTTGCCTTCCTGCGCATCCGGGAGTTCCTTGTAGACGCAGGAGGCCGCGAGCATGTTCAAAACCGAGTCGCCGAGGAATTCGAGACGCTGGTTGTCCCGCGCATTGCCGTCGGCCATGCGGTAGCTTGGCGTAGTCAGAGCTTCGTCGAGAAGCGCCGCATCGGTGAACGTATATCCGAAAATCGTATTGTCCATGGTATTCGTTTGATGTTTCTATTATACCATATTTGCGGAAATGTGGAAATGTGGAAATGTGGAAATGTGAAAAGTACTAAGTCCTTTCGTCATGCAGAACAAAATAGATAAAAAATGCTTGCTCCTGTCTCTACTGCTCACCTGAGCTCTCGACCAACTGATATGGTATCACTTGACCAACTGATATGGTATCACTTGACCAACTGATATGGTATCACTTGACCAACTGATATGGTATCACTTGACCAACTGATACAGTATCACTTGGAGACGGCGCAAAGAGGGGCGGAAACCCGCCTCCTCATGGTTTCAGACATTTCCACCCAAACCTGCGAAGAGCCACATTTTCACATTTTCAACTTCTTCCTCCAGTCGCGCATTGTCATGCCAAAGCGCTTCAGGAAAAGCCGCTTTAGATTGTCCGGGTCGTTGAACCCCGATTCGCGCCCGATTTGCAGAATCGAGCGGTTCGTTTTCGCGAGCAGGCGCTTGACTTCCGCCAACCGTACATCGAGTATTTCCTGGTGGATGGATTTGCCCCTGACTTGCGCGAAGCGCAGATCCAGGAGACTGCGCGATACGCCGATGCGCCGGACGACGTCTGCGGCGCCTATCCCCTCGCATGCGTGGGAGTTTATGTAGGCGAGCGCGCGCTCGACGAGCGCGATGGCGGGAGGGATGGGCGCGGATGAGCCGCGCTCGACGAGGCGCGTCCCCGAGATGCGGATCGTCTCCGAGGGAGTTTTCTTGCCGCATAGCAGCCGGTCCAACATGCAGCATGCCTTGTAGCCGAGTTCGCGGAAAGGCAGCTGGAGGCTCGTCAGCTGTGTTTTCGCGCTCGCGCAGATAAGCGGATCGTTGTCGCAGCCAATGACGGAAACTTGTTGCGGAACCTTCAATCCCAGACTGAGCGATACAGCCAGTACGTCGCGTGCGAAAAGGTCGTTTGCGCCAAAGACGGCGGCGGGTTTGGGGAGCCGTTCGACCCAATGCGCGAGGCTGTCCAGATCCATTGCGCTCGTAAAGCCTTCGGTTTCCATATCGCCGGTTTCGGGGTAGACGAAAAGCGGCGTCGCCTTCGGCTTGGAAAGAGAGAACCCTTTTTCGCGCTCGACGGACCACGGAAAGCGCTTGTGCCCGTGGACGAAGCCGTACGATGCAAAGCGCCCGAGGGAATTGAAATAGCGCGCGGCGTCCCGCCCTATCGCCACGCTGTCGAGGAGCAGCGTGCATGTGTTCGCCCTGCCCGAGTAGAGCGGCACGAGGTGGTCGTTCGTGACGACCATCTTTGCATTCGACGAAAGGAAGTGCTTTGCCACGCGCTTCGTTTCGTAGGCGATTGAAAGGAATACGCCATCCGCGTCGCGCGAAAGTTTCTCAAGCGCGCCAGACGCCATGTCGGTACGCGAGTTTATTATCTGCACTTCCCAGCGGGGATGTTCGCCGAGGAAGTCGAACGCGCCGGAAATCATTTCCCGGCCGTCTGCGCCGTTCGTCGGTATCGCGATTACGATTTTGGGCGACGTCTTGGTTTTTTCCATAGGTTGAAGGTTCGGTGGTTCTCCCGGGACTTTCTCGGGCGAGGCTGGCCCATATTATACCATAAATTCCGGCTTGGTGGAAGTGCCGTTTTTATTTTGGCCGAAATGCCGCCTTTTGATATTGCCATTGGTCGAGAAAATATGCTAAAATATAAAAGCATGAAAATGCGGGAGACAGTGTTGAAAAAGACTGCCCGGCCGGGTAGACCGGCAGCGGATGGAATGGTTCCATCCGCCATTGCATGTTTTATGTCGATTTGCGCTCTGGCGGCAGGAAGCGAAACGCGGTTCGCCCCTGCGGACGTGACGCGAATAGTCGCGCAACCTTCTTCTGCGGTGGCGGCGATGCCTGATGGCGCAACTAAAGTAGAGGCGGGAACGGGCTATACATGGCCCGGCGCCCGCATGGAGTTCGCAGCGGGCGAAAAAGATCTTTCCGGCTTCAGTTCCGTTTCCATTGTCGTGAGCAACATGACGGCGAGGCCGCTGAAAGTGCATGCAAGCGTGAAAGGGCGGGCGGGGGACAAGACGGTCGACGGCCCGGGCGGGAGCGTGGAACTGGAAGCGCTCGGGAAAGGCGAGATTTTCGTGCGGCTCGAGGAAATGCCGTGGGAGCTCGATGCGCCGCTCGAATTGCCGGGGATGAACGGCTTCCCGAAAGCGCGCGGCGGCGGCTTCTCGTTGGAGCATGTGCGCTCCATCCACATCTTCCTCGCGCGCCCGAGGGAAGAGGCGGATTTCGCGATCCTGGGCGTGACGGCCTCGCCCGGCGCGCACAAGAAACTCCGCTCTGAAGCGTTCTTCCCTTTCGTCGACAAGTACGGGCAATTCACGCATGACGATTGGCCGGGGAAAATCCACGACGACGCCGAACTTGCCGCTCTTGGCAGACGCGAAGACGAACTCCTTGCGGCGCACGCGAAAAGCCCGGTCTCCGAAGCGGACGAATTCGGCGGATGGAAGGGCGGGCCGCAACTCGCGGCGACGGGCTTTTTCCGGACGGAGAAGCTCGACGGCAAGTGGTGGCTCGTCGATCCCGCAGGGCGCCTTTTCTGGTCCCACGGGGTGAACGCAGTCAACGCGGGCGAGCCGACGGGCATCGGCGGACGCGAAAAGTTCTTTGCATCCATCCCGGCGAAAGACGACGCCGCCTTCGGGCGTTTCCGCTCGAAAACATGGAAGGCCGCCGCGCACGGCTTCTATGCAGATGGAGCGCATGTCCCGTACGAGACGTTCGATTTCGCGCGCGCAAACGCGCGGAGAAAAGACGGCGGGGATTTTGCGGCGCGATTCGTCTGGCGGTCGCTTGCGAGAATGCGCTCGTGGGGGCTGAACACGATTGCGAGCTGGAGCGACGGAGAACTCCAGCGCTCGCATCGCGTACCGTATACGATCTTGCTCAAAACATCCGGCGCGCCGCGCCTCGAAGGTTCGAAAGGCTGGTGGGGGATGCTGCCGGATCCGTACAGGCCGGAGTTCGAAGAGATTCTCCGCAAGCGCGCCCGCGAAGCCGCCGCCTGGATGCGCGACGATCCTTGGTGCGTCGGGGTGTTCGTCGACAATGAACTTTCCTGGAACGACGAGGAGCGTATGGCGGAAGTCTCGGAAAAATATTTCTCCACCGTGCGCCGCGTATTGAAGGAGGAATTGCCCAACCACCTTTATCTAGGGTGCAGAATCGCATGGGGGTCGGACGACGTATGGCGCTCGGCGGCCGAATACTGCGATGTCGTCAGCTGCAACTGCTACAAGCGCCGTCCCGGACGCGATTGGCCGGAGGGCGCCGACGACAAGCCAATGCTCGTGAGCGAATTCCATTTTGGCGCGACCGACCGCGGGATGTTCCATCCCGGACTCGTCGCCGCGGCGACCCAGCCTCGCCGTGCCAGGATGTATCGCGATTTCGTCCTCGCCTGCCTTGACGATCCGCGCATCGTCGGCGCGCACTGGTTCCAGTGGCGCGACCAGCCGCTCACTGGGCGGGCCGACGGCGAAAATTATTCCATAGGTCTCGTCTCGATAGCGGACGTCCCGTATGTCGAACTCGTGGGCGCCGTACGCAAGGCCGCGCGCGAAATGTATCAGCGCAGAAGTCGATTTCCCAAACAAACCGAGGAAAACAAGCAATGAAAA
Source organism: Verrucomicrobia bacterium UBA3761 (assembly GCA_002371135.1). Classification (GTDB taxonomy): domain Bacteria; phylum Verrucomicrobiota; class Kiritimatiellia; order RFP12; family UBA1067; genus UBA1067. The sequence goes on from DFGB01000015.1 coordinate 22,548, forward strand.
AGATAGCGATAATCGCGCTCGCCGGCATCGCTGCATTCGCCGGCTTGCACCTGAAAGCCGAAACGCCCGATAAATTCGTGCGCTACGTCGAAGCGACCGGCTCGCAGTATGTCGATACCGGCATCACCGGACGCTACAACACAAAGACCGAATGCAAGGTCGAGTGGATGAATCTCGCCGACACCGCCTTCCTCGCATCGGGCTATTGGTCGGACAACACTCGCTTCTACGCCTGCTGGTGCAGTTCGCCGGCCGGCAACATGTTCACGGCGCAAGGGAAAGGCGACAAGGTCAACAACGGGCAGGATCTGCTCTTCGAGAAGAAGCGCGTTTACACCTACACGACGGACTTCTCCGCCCCCGACGAAAACGAATATTCGACAAACACGGTCGCCATCGACGGCACGAAGGTCTTTTCGAAGGCATATCCCGCGCTCGATACCGGATACAACCTCTACGTCTTCGCCAACAACCAGAAAGGCACGGCGGCGGGCTTCTCCAAAACGCGCTGCTACGGCCTAAAGATATGGCAGGATGGAACGCTCGTGCGCGACTTCAAACCGTGCGTACATGGCGGACGCGCAGGGCTTTACGACGCTCAAAACGACAAAATCTACTACTCCGCCTCCGGAAGGGACCTTGTATACGATACAAACTGCGACGTCCCGGATGCGTTTATCGACTACGTCGAATCTCGTGGCAACTCCTACATCGATACTGGTATCATAGGCTGCTCGGGGACTTCAGCGCAAATGGAGCTGGCGCTTATGGGCAACTCCGATCAGGCGATTCTCGCATCGCGCGACGGGAACGCCCGCTTTTATCTCATCCACAACGGCGGCGGCAGCCAATGGCTCTGGGGCTACGGCGGCTATGGAAAGTTCGGCTCGTTCACTGTCGGAACCAAATACCATGTAGATTCTTCCTTCGCCGTCGGGGCGCAGTCGATCACGGTTCGCGAGGGCGGTCCCGACGGAAGCGTCGTTGGAAGCTACGCAGGAACAAGCGCGACCGACATAGACACCGGTCGCAGCCTGTATCTTTTCTGCTGCAACCAGAGCGGCAGTGCGCTCGCCAAGCAGTATTGGGGCAAGGCTCGCGTCTACTGGCTCAAGATTTACCAGGATGGCAAGCTCGTGCGTGATTTCAAGCCATGCTTGAAGTATGGCCAGGCGGCGCTTTACGATGATGTATCAAAGACTATTTTTTATCCCGAGGGCGAGGCGCTCGCGTTCGATAATTCCGTCGCCGCCGATGGCGATTCTCTCATATATGTCGACTACATCGAGGCGGATGGCTTTACTCATCTCGATACGCAGGTCAATGCGAGCTCTCCGACCCGCGCGGAGGGCACGATGGCGTGGACGCAAATGCGCACGACAGACGAAGAGAAGCAGTATCTCGATGAAAATCACCATTCCTATCTCGCCTGCGGCTGCTACAACAGCGATACTGATGCCAACCGCTTCTACATGATCGACCAGACCGCACAGAAGCCGTGGATTGGATATGGCAACAAATCTCAGTCTTTTGGCTCGGCGTATATCGCCGGGACGAAATACGATTTCGATGTTTCCTTCAAGGATGGCGAGCAGTCGTTTTCGCTGAAACCGGAAGGCGGAGAGAATATAACCACTACGCAGAACTGGCCTGGTGAAGCGACGGGCAAGGGCAACCTCTTTCTTTTCGCCTGCAACGACGCGAAGGGAGGCAAGCCGATCTACCGTTCCGCCGCGCGGTGCTACGGGCTGAAAATCTGGCAAGGCGAGACGCTCGTGCGCGAGTTCAAGCCGTGCGTCAAGGACGGCCAGGCCGCGCTTTTCGATACGGTCTCAAGACGCATATTCTACCCGATTCCTGCGATTCCGGCCGACGCGGGGGCAGGTCCGGTAAGCGAAGAATCGCTTTCCTCGCCTATCGCCTCCTACCTTCAATATGTGGAAACTGATGGAACGCAGTATATCGATACAGGCGTAACGGGCAAGGCCGGAACCACCGTGGAATTCACCGAGACGAATCTTCGCCCGAACGTCGGCAACGGCGACAGTGAAGAGTGCCTTCTTGGCGCCGTAGACGACGATACCGACAAGCATAAGTTTTATATGTGGTATCATGGCACAAAAGACACTCTTGCGTTTGGATATGCTGGTAGCTACTGGCGGCCGAGCGTGAGCGATCCTGCGACACCCGCTGAGAAGTGGGACGTTGAATACGCGGATGTCTACCGGCTCTACTACGGTGCTGAGAGACACGCACGCGTGTCGTTCGCGGCGTTTGGTCAGACGGTCGAGATATGCGACGACTCGACGGGGGAATGGAAGACTATTTCGCAGAGATCGCTTGAGGACGACATCAATACGGGGAAGAACCTGTACCTCTTCGCGCGGAACCAAAATGGCACTGCCAATTCTTTCTCTAAGTCGCGTCTCTACTTCTTGCGCATATGGCAAGACGGAACGCGCGTGCGCAAGTTCCGTCCGGCCGTGCTAAAGAACGGCCTCGGACTGCTTGTAGATGTTTCCACGAACAAGCCTTATTTCCCGAGGACCGCGACCGGGGCGCTCACAACCTTCAGCGCGCTCGGCCCTGTCGACCCCACGACGGAACCCGGCTTGTTGATTATAATCAAGTGAATGGGGAGGCGGGAAGAGGGAGATTTTAAGTAGGAAGTAGGAAGTAGGAGATTTGCTGTTCAGTCGGGGCGTACGTATTATCTCCTACTTCCTACTTAAAATCTCCCTCTTCCCTCTTCCCTATTTTTAACACAGAGGCACTCAAGTCGCAGAGGAACACAGAGGATTTCAGCTTTTCCGCTCCTTCTCTCTGTGAATCTCCGTTCCTCTGTGCCTCTGTGTTAAAAACAAGTCGAATTGGCATTGGCAACATTCCCTCTTCCCTCTTCCCTCTTCCCTCCCTATGCTTACTCGAAGAAATTTTCTGGGCGGGGCGCTGGCCTTTGCGGCCATGCGCCCGTGGCGCGGTTTGGCCGATGGCCGGCGCCCGTTGCTGCGCTTTGGCGCGATAAGCGATTTGCACGTGCGCGGCAAAGAAGGTCAGTTCGGCCTTGAACATCTCGCAAAGGCCCTCCGGTGGTATCGCGAGATGGACGTCGACGGCGTCGTCATCGCAGGCGATATTGCGGATAACGGGCTTGTCGCCGAGTTGCAGCTTGTCGCCGACGCGTGGGACGAAGTTTTCCCCGGCGGCAAGGGCCGCGACGGGAGGAAGGTTGAAAGACTTTTCATTTACGGCAACCACGATATCGAGGGGGCGAAATACAATCCCGCGCTCAAGGTGTCCGCCGGGGAAATCATCTCTACGGACCGCGCGGCCGCGTGGGAAAAAGTTTTCGGCGAGCCTTACGAGAGCGTCTGGGAAAAGAAAGTCAACGGCTACACATTCATCGGTGCGCATTGGGTGAACTGGGGCGGCGTTCCGGAAATTGAAAAATACTTCGAAGGGCGGGCGGCGGATTTGGGCGGCGAGCGGCCGTTTTTCTACATCCAGCATCCGCATCCTTCGAACACGTGCCACGGCCCGTGGGCGTGGGGGCATGATGAAGGGTACGCGACGAGGGCGCTTTCGCGCTTCCCGAACGCGATCGCGCTTTCCGGGCATTCGCACCATTCGCTTACGGACGAAAAGGCGATTTGGCAGGGGGCGTTCACGTCGATCGGCACGGCTTCGATGCGGTATGTGGCGCCGATGTTCGGACGGGAAAACGCGGGTCCGTCGCAGCTGGCCGATTTGCGGCAGATGCCGGAGGTGGACAAGTTCAGCGAACAGCAAGGGTTGCTTTTCAGCGTCTACGGCGAGAGGATGGTAGTCGAGCGCCGCGATTTCGCGAACGACGGCGCGCTTGGCGCGCCGTGGGTAGTGCCGCTTGGGACGCCGGAGCGGCCATACGATTTTGTCGCGCGCCGCGCGGCGGGGAAGCCGCCGCAATTTGCGCCGGATGCGAAAGTCTCCATAGCCGGACCCCTCGACGGCAAAGACCGCAAGGGCCGTGCGACGCGGCAGATCGTCGTCACATTCCCTTCCGCGCTTCAGGGCGAAGGGCTGACGCGCGCGTTCGACTACGAAGTCGTCGCGGAACTCGCGGAGTGCGATGTCGTGCGCGTCGCAAAGGCGAAGAGAGTCCATTCGCCGGGCTTTTTCAGGAAGCCGGAGTGTGAAAGCGCAGAAGTGAAATGCGTCTTTTCGCTTGACGAGATCGCGACGCGTCGCGTCTCGTATCTCGATTCGCGCTTGCGCTTCATCGTCCGCGCCGCCGATTCGTTCGGCAATATGGGCGAACCAATCTTTTCGGAACAAATATGGCTTTGACATGAGATACTCCAATATCGTTTTGCGGCTGTGCGCAATCGCAGCCGTTCTTCCGTGTTTCGCGGCTCTGCCGTGCTACGAGGACGGGATGCTTTCCAAGACGCGCCCGGCAGGTTGGCTGCGCCAGGCGTGCCATACGCAACGTGACGGCCTGACCGGCCATCCCGAAGCGCTGAGCTATCCGTATGATTCCTGCCTCTGGGCGGGGGAGATTGTGCGCGAGGGCGGTCATGGCGACGGCTGGTGGCGATATGAGCAGACTGCGTATTACACCGACGGGCTGCTGCGCCTCGGATATGCGCTTGGCGACGAGGCCCTTGTCGCCAAGGGAGAGCGCGGCGTCGACTGGACGCTCGACCACGCGACGGACGAAGGCCAGCTCGGCAACCCGTGCCTTTGGGACGCGAAGAACTACAACCTCGCCCGGGGCTACGAGATGTGGCCGATGGCGGTCTTTTTCCGCGCGATGAAGGCAAAATACGACGCGACGAATGACCCGCGTATTCCCGCCGCGCTTGCAAAATACTACCTCCTCTATCCGCCGGAGAAAATCGCCGAAGCGCGTAATTCCGTGAACATCGAAGGGATGGTATGGACGTATCGCAAGACGGGCGACAAGCGGCTTTTGGACCTTGCCGAAAAAGCGTGGGGCGGCAAAGTTGCGAAAGACGACTGGTCGGGCGATCTGACGCCGCAGAACTGTGCCGACTCAAAGCCGATTTACATGCATGGCGTAAGTTATTGCGAGGAGATGAAAATTCCTCTTCTCTTGTATGCCGCTACGGGGAAAGCCGAATACTTGCAACAGGCGACGAACGTCGAGCACAAGCTTTGCGTCTGGCACATGTTGCCCGACGGCTGCCCTAGTTCCACCGAGCAGACGCGCGGCAACTGCGTCCACTGGGGCCACGAGACATGCGTCGTCACGGACTACACATGGGCGCTTGGCTACTACCTCGAAACGACGGGCGAAGCGGAATATGCAGATAAAATCGAGCGGTGCGTCTTCAATGCGGGGTTCGGCGCGGTCGACAACGATTTCAAGGCGTTGCAGTATTTCTCGAACGTCAACCAGTTCATCGCGACGGCCGATTCCAACCACAACCCGTATTTCTACGGCTCCACGTGGATGCAATACCGCCCGACGCATGAGACGGAGTGTTGCGCGGGCAACGTGCACCGCTTTTTGCCGAACTATATTTCGCGCATGTGGCTGAAGGATGTTTCCGGCGAGCCGGTCGCCGCGCTCTACGGGCCGTCCGAGGTCGATTTCGGCTGGGGCTCTATCTGCGAGGAAACCGATTATCCGTTCGACGGTAAAATCGTATTCCGCTTTTCGCTCGAAGAGCCGCGCGAGACTTCGTTCACGTTCCGCGTCCCCGGGTGGTGCCGCGGAGCGGAGGTGAAAGTCAACGGGCGGAGCCTCGCCGGAAACGAAATCCCCGCGCCCGGTAAATTCGGCAGCATAAAGCGCATATTCGCCGACGGCGACACCGTCGAACTCGACTTGCCCATGGAGGTCGAGTTCGAGGCGATTGCACGCTCGCGGTATGTAATCAAGGACGCGGTCAGCAAATGGGTCGGCGTGATAGACGGCCCCGGCGCGAGCCAGGGGACGATCGTCCGCCGCGGACCGGTCTTGTTCGCCTACCCGATTCCCGCCTTGCGCAGCGAAGACGTCGAAGAGCACGCCAGCATGCGCGGCAAGAAAAGCGCAAACCCCGATTTCAAATGCTGGGATCTCCGCCCGGCGGGACCATTCAACTTCGCTCTCGCGCGCCATTCCGCCGAGGCCGTCAGGCAGGGGAGGCCGGGTTTCGGTTCCGTGTCCGTAAAGGTCCCAGCGCGGCGCATCAAATGGGAATTGGAGGGCGGAACGATGACTCCCCGCATCCCGGAGAACATCGAGCTCGAGCCTGGCGACGAAGAGATTCTGACTCTTGTCCCCTATGGCGCGACCACACTCAGACTCGCTGCATTCCCGGATCTCCAACGATAGAGGACCGGCTCGGTCGCGCTTTTGCGCTTCCGCGCCCAAGCGCAACCCCCTTGCGCCGCAATGGGGGATTTGCTATAATATTGCGAAACACAAGGGGAAATACGGATTTTAAGGCGTTGGAAATACGAAAGAGATTCAAAGCGCTTTGCGTGGCGCGGATAGACGTTCAGAAGAACCAAATGATGCTTGTCGAGGCATTGGCGAGGCATCCGGGGATGTTTTTGCGCCTTGTGGGGCCCGTGACGCAGGAGGACTATCGCGCCGTATTGGAGAAAAAGGCCGCAGAGCTGGGGGTGTCTGACAGATTGGAACTCGCGGGGGCGCTCAAGAGCGGCAGCAAAGAACTGGTGGCGGAATATCGCGGGGCGGATGTGTTCGTGCTCCCGAGCCGCCATGAACCGTTCGGGATAGTGGTACTGGAGGCGTGGGCGGCGGGAACGCCGGTAGCGGCGTCGAGCGTCGGCGGTCTCGGACGGCTTGTCGCGGCGCATCCTGGCGCGGCCGCGTCGTTCTCGCCGGACGACCCCGCCTCGCTTGACGCCGCCATCGCCTACGCCCTCGACAACGCCGCGCAGCTTCGCACCGCAGGTCTCGCCGCCGCCAAGGAGTACGACTGGAAGCGCCTCTCGGAAAAACTCGTCGCCTTTTACCGGCAAATCCCAAATCCCAATAAATCCCAAAACTCCCAATAAATCCCAACCCTCCCAACTCTCCCAACACCTTGGACGAAGAACTGACAGAAGCCGAGCGCGAACAACTGCGCAAATTGGCGGCCTTGCAAAAGATCGCCTGGGGCATTTTGTGCAAATGGTCCTGGCTGATGCTAATTATTTTCGCAGTGGTGGCGGCGCTATTCTCCGTCATTCTCGTCATCCGCTCCGCGAATAGCGTCCACCGTTTCGACGCCACGACGCGCCTTATCTACAGCCCGAGACATGTAGCGAAAGTCGAGAGTCTCGGCGACAAGCAGCTCATGACCGTTCTCGACAGGCGCTCGCTCAAGCGGCGCGTCGCCCAGAAGGTCCCCATGTCGCTTGCAGAGGCCGAGTGCCTGGGCGTAGACCTTGAGATCTCTCAGGAGAAGAAGCCGTCGAACCTTTTCACGCTTGTGGCGCATTCGTCGACGTGGGTGGGCGCGGTGAAGAAGGTGAATGCATATGCCGAGGCGCTGATTGACGAATACATCGCATACCGCACCCAAGATCTCGACAACTGGCGCGAATCGATGATGCTCAGGAAAAAGCATCTCCAGGAACAGTTGGCGGAGCTGGACAGCGAGGAATCGATCGCCAAGGGCAGGGCGGGCGTCGCGTCGCCGGCGGAGACGTTGACCTCGCTTAACTTGCTTATTTCCGATCAGCGTCGCAATCTCTCCGTCCTCAACGTGGAACTCACGAACGAGCAGGTGCGCAAGAAACGGCTGGAGGAGACGATAGGCGAGAATGGCGCCAAGATCGTGGGTTCGGCCGAATCCGTCCGCAAATTGGTCGAAGATATTGCGACGCTCGACAAGGAAATCGCCCAGCTGCGCGAAGTGTACACCGACAAGAACCCCAAGGTGCGCGGCAAACTCGACGAGCGCCAGAATATGGCTGAGACGCTATCGCAGACTTTGCGCGAGCACGGCGTCGAGCTGGACGAGTTCGGCGACATGGCGAAGATCGAGAAGGCGATAGCCGAGCTCGAGGAAGTGAAACTCAAGATCGAGGTTCTTGGGCAGAACGTGCGTGCGCTCGAAGCGGAGATCAAGGTCAACGAGGAGAAGTCCGAGACTCTGACGGAGATCATCCCGGCGATGGAGAGGCTGCGCGTGAGGCGTTCGGACCTCGACAAGTCGATGCGCGACCTGGAGGAGCAGTTGGAGAATCTTTCGTTCGCGCAGATGTCCATCGGCAACGACTTGCGGCAGATCGAGAAGGCCGGCGGCGCCGGCGACGACAGGCCGATCAGTCTCAAGAACTTCATATTCGCCGCGGGCGGCGCTCTCGTCTGCGTATTCGTTTTTGCAATGTGGGCGCTTGCGCTCGAACTGATGCTCGGCAAGGTGCTGGGAACGCAGGAACTTGGCGCGTATGGCGATGTGGAGGTGCTCGGCGCGCTGCCAAAACCGGGCGTGATGGATGAGAAGGAGGAGTCGGACGTGATGGGCGTCGTGGCGCTCAATTTCTGCAATTCGGAATTGCCGCGCGCCGTCTCGCTCGTCTACAGGATGCCGGGCGTGGCGACGAATAAGAAATTCCGCGACGCGCTCGACTGGTCGCTTTCAATGGCCGGCCAGAGATGGTTCTCTCTCGAGATCGTGCCCAGCTCCGATTTCACTCCGCCCGAGGACGCAGAAACGCTGATATGCACGGTGCGCAAGGGGTCTCGCGGGTGGTTCCCGATCGAGAACCGCTATTCGCTGGCGCCGACAGAACTGCAGATGCTGCAGGTCGATATCGCGCAGCTCAAGGAGCAGGCGGACGTGATTTTCCTGTTCATCCCGGAAGGGATGCGGCGCGGCGGCAGCTTCTTCTCGCAAGTGCTGAGCGTATGCGATTCGGTCTTGCTGCTCGTGGAGGCGGGTGTCACGCCGCGTTCGTGGCTCTCGTATGTGAAGCGCAGGATCGTATCCGCCGAGCGGCCGATGCTCGGCATAGTCACAGGTGCCAGCGCCAAGGCTGCGCGCAAGGAAATGGAGGCCCAGAAGTGAAGCGTTCCCTTGCCGCGTCCATTCTGCCGCTCGCCGCCGTCTTGCTGGCGGCGGCCGCAGGATGCTATGCGAACCGCCGGACAAGCGTCTACGAAACCGTGTTCAGCAGCGACATGTTGAACGCCGAGGACGCCGCCATGGAGTCGGCCAAGATCGAGCAAGACAACGCCACCAAGGCGGAACGGCTCAAGGCGCTCCTCGCCGAGGAAGACTCCGTATACAGGATGAGCGCGGGCGACCAGGTCGAAATCCGCGTATACGGGCACGACGATTTGAGCCTCGTCACGCGCATCGGCCCCGACGGGACCGTCGGCATGCTCTTTTTGGGCGAAGTAGTGCTTGGCGGATGTACAATCGGCGAGGCCGTCGCCAAACTCGAGAAGGGGCTTGCCGAATACATCAAGTACCCCTCGGTCGTCATCATGGTGCGCGAGATCGCCGGCGAATCGGTGACGATTGCGGGCGGTTGCGCGAAGCCCGGCGTGTATCCGATTTCGAATACGACGCGTCTGACCGACATCTACGCAATGGCCGGCGGCAGCGGCACGCGCCTCTTCAACGGCGTCGATATAGACATCGCCGATCTCTCGAATTCGATCGTCGTGCGCGGCGACGACATAATGCCCATCGACATGGAAAAAGGCATGAAGGGCGACCCGCTTTTCAATATCTTGATGAAGAAGGGCGACTACGTCTACATCGCCCAGAAGCTCGATTCCTACGTCACCATATGCGGCGACGTCCGCACTCCGCACAAGGCGTATTACGAGAGCAGCATGGGCTTGCTCGAATACCTGACCGCCGCCGGATGGATGCTGGAAACGCATTGGAGCCACGTTATAATCATCCGCGACGGGCTCGTCAATCCGAGATTGTTCAAGATCGATATCGACGCGATTGTCGCCGGCAAGGCGAAGAACGTCAGGCTCATGCCGAACGACATCGTTTACGTTCCCAAGGACGATCTTTCAGAGTATAACGTCTTCGTGCGCAAACTCCTGCCGACCGCGCAACTCGTCAACTTGCTTTCATCACGCGTGACGGCGTATACGTCGAACTGACCTCGCGCCGATTTCAAACAAGGAAAATTCCATGAAAAAACATCTTGTTCTTGTATTGGCGCTGGCCGCCGCCTTCGCATCCGGCGCAGTCGAATGGCGCAACATCGACGAAGGCAGCTGGATAGGCGGCGCGAAGATCTCATCCCCCGACAAGCTCGCCGGGCGCGTGGTGCTTGTCGACGTGTGGGGCGTCAACTGTCCGCCCTGCCGCGCGCTCTTGCCGCGCATCGAGGAGATTTGGGAGAAGTTTGGTCTTCCCGCCGGCAAACCGTGCGTCGTCATCGGCTCGCACCGCCAGGAGCGCGACGACGAGGCGTTGAACGAACTCATAAAGCGCAACAAACTCAAATACCCCATCTATCAAGGCGCAGGAATCGCGAGCGGCGAACCTTCCAGCGGCGGCACAATCCCTTTCATGTACGTCTTGAACCACCGCGGCAAGGTTGTCTACCAGGGCCGCAGCGACCGCGAGGCGCTGGAGGCTGTTGTCAACGCCCTTGGCGAAATAGGCAACCCAAGCCTCACGGGCGAGGTGACGCCGGTCAAGTACAAGATGTTCGCAAGGACCCTTGCGCTCGGCAAACCGATTGCCAATGTCGTCAAAAAACTGGAGTACGACGCCAAGACGAGCCGCGACAGCGCCGCCGTTGAAGAAGCAAAGGCGCTCCTCGCCGCGATCGCGCAGTCGAAAAGCGACATAATGGAGGATATCGCTCTCTTGAAAGAGCGCGACCCTGTCGAGGCCGTGCGCATGATAACGCTTTTCAAGAAGACGTGGCCGAAGGATTTCGACGCGCTGTACAAAGCCGGCATGCCGGAGCTCGTCGCCAAAGCCAAGGCGAAGAAAGTCGAAAAGAAGAATGGCGAATGACGCACTCTCCGGAAAATCCGGAATTCCCGGAAAAGCGCTTAGGACAAAGAACTTAGGACTTCCATCATGAACACGATTTGCGATATACTGGAGCGCAATGCGCGGGAGTGGCCTGGCGACGTCGCGCTCGTCGAGATAAACCCTCAGGAACTTGAGACGCGCCACACCACGTGGCGCGAATATTCGCTCATCGAGTCGAGCCCCATCGAGGCTTTTCGCAGTGAGATAACGTGGGCGATGTTCAACGAGAAGGCCAACAGGTTCGCGAACTTCCTTCTGTCGCGCGGCTTCAAGAAGGGCGACAAGGTGGCCATTCTGCTCATGAACTGCCTCGAATGGCTGCCCATATACTTTGGCGTGCTGAAGGCCGGTTGCATGGCGGTCCCACTCAATTTCCGCTACACGGCGGATGAAATCAAGTATTGCCTCGATCTCTCGGACGCCGACGCGCTCGTGTTCGGCCCTGAATTCACGGGACGCGTCGAGCAAATCGCCGACCGTATGCGCCGCGTCAAGCTGCGCCTCTATGTCGGCGACGACTGTCCTACTTTCGCCGAAAGCTACAGGAACCTCGTCTCCTACGCTTCCTCCCGCACTCCCGCCATTGCGATGACCCAGGAGGACGAAGCCGCGATTTATTTCTCCAGCGGCACGACGGGCTTCCCCAAGGCAATCGTCCTCCAGCACAGGTGCCTCGTCCACTCCTGCAAAACCGAGCAGGCGCACCACGGCCAGACGAAGGACGACTGCTTCCTCTGCATCCCGCCGCTCTACCACACCGGCGCCAAGATGCACTGGTTCGGCGGCCTTCTCGCGGGCTCCAAGGCCGTGCTCCTCAAGGGCGTCAAGCCCGAGTGGATATTGCGCGCCGTCTCCGAGGAGCATTGCACCATCGTCTGGCTCCTAGTGCCGTGGGCGCAAGACATCCTCGACGCAATCGACCGCGGCGACGTGAAGCTCGAAGACTACGACCTCTCCGGCTGGCGCCTCATGCACATCGGCGCCCAGCCCGTCCCGCCCAGCCTCGTCAAGCGCTGGAAAAGCGTCTTCCCCTCCCACGCATACGATACGAACTACGGCCTCTCGGAATCGACCGGCCCCGGCGCCGTGCACCTCGGCGTCGAGAACATC
>DFGB01000015.1:34680-50772 GCA_002371135.1 Verrucomicrobia bacterium UBA3761
AACATCGACCACGTCGGCGCGATTGGCGTCGCCGGGTATGGATGGCAGACGAAGATCGTCCGTCCGGATGGTTCTCTCGTCGCACCGGGCGAAGTCGGCGAACTCGCGCTCAAGGGTCCTGGCGTGATGAAGGAGTATTACAAAAACCCGAAGGCCACCGCGGAAATCCTCAAGGAGGATGGATGGCTTTTGACGGGCGACATGGCCGAGGAGCGCGACGGCTTTATCTACCTCGTCGATCGCGCCAAGGACGTGATCATCACCGGCGGCGAAAATCTCTACCCGGTGCAGATTGAAGACTACCTGAGAGCGAATCCCGCCGTCAAGGACGTCGCCGTCATCGGCCTTCCCGATCAGCGGCTTGGAGAAATCGCCGCAGCCATCATTTCGGTGCGCGAGGGCGCGAGCCTGACGGAGGACGAAGTGAACGAGTTCTGTCTCGGTCTGCCGCGCTACAAGCGCCCGCGCAAGATAATCTTCGCCGAAGTCCCTCGCAACCCGACCGGCAAAATCGAGAAGCCAAAGCTCCGTGCCACATACGGCGCCACCGCCCTCGTCGCCCAGCAGAACGGGCTGTGAGGGGAAGGCCTAAGTCCTAGATGGCCTAGATGTTCTAGATGTTCTAGTTGTTCTAGATCTCCTACTTCCTACTTAAAATCTCCTACTTCCTACTTCCTATCTCCTACTTCCTATCTTCTTACTTTCTCTCCTATGCTATTTCTTCTTGCGATAACATTGCTCGATTTCAGCGACGGGGCGCTTGAGTATACGCTTGAGGCCGAGACGCGGCAGATCGACCCCGCCCGCAGCGTGTTCATCGAGGCGAAACTCGTCCGGCCGAAAGATTTGAACATCGAGTCTCCCGACTTGCGCGAACGCGCGAGGGGGTTCTCTCTTGCCGAAGACCATGCCGTCGAGCCTGTCGAACTGAAGGACGGGCGCGTGAGCGAGACCGTCGAATGGCGCCTCGTGCCGGAGCCGGACGCGGAGGAATATAAAATCGCGCCGTTCGCGATAGGCGGCAAGGTGGCGGGCCCCGTATACTTCACGCCGCCGGAGCCCGGGCCCGCGGCGACGGGCGGATTCGAACTCGACCCGAAGAAGGATTTCCCGCCGCTCTCGTGGCGTCTCGTGTGGAAGGTGCTCGGCGCTCTCTCCGGCCTTGCGCTTGTTTGCGCCCTTGCCGCGTGGGGTCTGAAAAAACTCGCGCGCAAGGTGAAGGAGCATCGCATGAGCCCCATCGAACGCGCATGGGCTGAACTCGGCGACCTTCTCAAAAAGAACCTCCCTCGCAAGGGAAAATACAAAGATTTCTACGTGCTCTTGACGCGCGTGGTGCGCCGCTACATCCAGCGCAAATACGGCATCAAGGCGCCGCACATGACCACCGAGGAGTTTTTCAAGGCATTCGACGCCGGCAGCGCGAAGTCGAAATCAGCGCTCATGGAGTTCCTCGAAGGCGCGGACATGGTGAAGTTCGCAGGCGTCGACGCCACGCCCGAAATGGCCGAAGCGGCGACGTCCTCCGCCCGCGAATATCTGCGAGGCGATGATGCAGAGGCGAAGAAGGAGGAAACGAAATGACATTTGCGAATCCTTGGATGCTCCTTTTCGCGCTACCGGTCGCCGCGGCCGGGTGGAGGATGCTGCGGCGGACGCGCCGCGCCGGAGTGCGGTTTTCCGCGCTCTCGCGCCTGCCTGCCAATACCGCCGGCTGGCGCGCCGCCGTCGCGGCCGCCTCGCCGTTCGCGATGCTCGCCGCGCTCGCGCTCCTCGTCCTCGCCGCCGCGCGGCCTCGCACTCCTCTCGCGCATGAAACGCGCTCCGTGGACGCAATCGCAATTGCAATGGCCGTCGACGTCTCCGGCTCGATGGATGCGCTGGACTTGACGCCTCCCGGCGAAAAGTTCTCCCGCGATACGACTCGCCTCGCCGTCGTCAAAAAGCTCTTCGCGCAATTCGTCGATCGCCGCCCGGACGACCTGATCGGCCTCGTCACGTTCGGCGGCTACGCTGCAACGCGCTCGCCGCTCACCGCCGACCACCAGGCGCTCTTGAACGTTCTCAAGGGCGTCGAAATCCCCAACACCGCCTACGACGCCCAGGGCCGCCCCATCGGCCGCGACGAACAGATGACGGCCGTCGGCGACGGGCTTGCAATGGCCATCGCGCGCGTCAAGGATGCAAAGCCGACCTCCAAGATCGTCATCCTTCTTTCCGACGGCGTCTCCAACACCGGAGCCGTGGAAAGCGCCGACGCCGCCAAGGCCGCGGCGAAGCTCGGCGTCAAGGTTTATGCAATCGGCGTGGGGACGCACGCAAGCCGCACTCCGATTTTCGGCCGGGACTTTTTCGGCCGCGAGATCATCCAATATGCCGATACGACGTTCGACGAAGCGGAGCTCAAGACGATAGCCGAAACGACTGGCGGAGTATACTTCCCCGTCAGCGATTCCGGCGCGCTCGAAAACGCGCTCGAAGAAATCGACCGTCTCGAAAAGACGGAACTCGAGGCCGACGCCTGGGATCGCTGGGAAGAGCATTTCCCCGCGTTCCTGCTCGCAGGGGCGCTGCTCGCGTTCCTCGCCGTCTCACTCTCGATGGCGTCCGCCCGCCGTCTCGCATAAGCCTACGCCGATATGAAATTGCAGGATCTCGTTTCGTGGTTCGACGCCGTCCTGGATGCGGCGCGGTTCGACGATGTTTCCAACAACGGGCTGCAAATCGCCCGTCGGGACGAGGAGGTCCGCCGCGTCGCGTTCGCGGTCGATGCATCGCTCGCAAGCGTCCAGGCGGCGGCCAAGGCGGGAGCTGACGTGCTCGTCGTCCACCACGGCATCAGCTGGGGCGGCGGCATCCGCCGGTTGGTGGATGGGGTGTACAACGTCGTAGCCGCCGCCATGCGCGCCGACCTCGCGCTCGTCGCCTACCATCTGCCGCTCGATGCGAACCGCGAAGTCGGCAACAACTGGGAACTTGCGCGCCTTTGCGCTCTTCGCGATGTGGAGAGGGCTTTTTCGTACCACGGGAACGTAATCGGCGTCACGGGCTTCCTCGACGCGCCTCGCATGGTCGAGATTGGCGGCCGCGAGTATCGCCTGCCTGCCGGCAAGATCGGCATTTGCTCGGGCGGCGCGGGCGAGTTTGCCGCGGAGGCGAAGAAACTCGGCTGCTCCATGTTCCTCACCGGCGAGGCCAACTGGGCGGACGTCATCTCCGCTCAAAATGTAGACATGCCCTTCATCGCCGCCGGCCACTATGAAACAGAGACCTTCGGCGCCCGCGCCCTCGCCCGCCTCCTCGCCTCCACACACGGACTTGATGTAGTTGGCAGTTAGCAGTTAGGAGTTGGCAGTTATTCGAGCCTGGTACCCACGAACGTTGCAGAGCTATTTGAGAGACCCAATCTCTTCGCCCCGGGAGCCCTGACTGCCAACTGCCAACTGCCAACCGCCCTAGACCCTTTGACGAAAATATGATATAATACTCGCATATGAAGAGAAAATGTATCGCGGTCTCACTCGTCGCCATGGCGTTCGCCTCGGCGTTGCAGACTGCTTTTTGCGATGTCAACTCGCCAAGTTCCACGATACGCTACGCGACGGACGCGTATCCAGGGTTCGACCGGGAGGAAAAAATACTCAGTTCCTCCAAGAAGACGCCTCGCTGGTTTTCGTGGTTGCGCGGTCCCAAGAAGGACAACGCCGCCGACCAGTTCGCCTGGGCCGGGGAGTGCGAAAAGAACGGAGCGTGGTCCAAGGCGCTCAAGGCGTACGACGCGATCGTGCGCAACTGGCCCGCGTCGCCCGAAGCCCCGAAGGCCCAGCAGCGCGTCGCTGAGCTCTATCTCGAAAAGGAGCTCGACTCCGAAGAGGCGTTCAACGAATATAAATATCTCATCGACTTCTACTCCTCGCAGTGCGCATACGACGAAATCGTTTTCAAGTTGTACGAAGTCGCGAAGTTGATGGAAGAGGAAGGCAAGTATTTCGTCTTCTTCCACTTCGACAACACGGTGGACGTGCGCCGCGCGTTCGAGGCGGTGGTCCTGCGCGCTCCCGGCGCCGCGTTCGCGCCCGAGGCGATGATGAAAGTCGCGAAGTTGCGCGAGGACGAGCTTGAGTTCGAAAAAGCCTCGCTCGTCTATGAAACTCTGCGCTCGCTCCATCCATACAGCGCCGAGGCGAAAACGGCTCTCTACCGCGAAGCGCAGTGCCGCATGAAGCTCCTTCGCGCCCATCAGTACAACCGCGGCCGCGCGAAGGACGTTCTCGCGTTTCTCAAGAGCGCCCTCGCCGCAAACCCGCCGGACGATGTGAAGGCCGACCTCGAAACGTGGCTCGCCGAGACGACCGGCATCATCGAGGACGAAGCTTTCGCCGCCGCGAAGTTCTACGATTCGCGCACCCGTACGAAACGCAGCGCCATCAACGCATACGAGAAATTCCTCGTCGAATATCCCGCTTCCAGTCACACCGCCGAGGCCCGCGCGCGCCTCGCCGAACTTGAAAAATCCAGCAACCAATGAAAAACTTTCCGGCAATTTTCCTCGCTCTCGCCGCTACTGCTTTGGCAGGGTGCTCCACGTATTCGTGGCGCAGCGAAGTCCCGCAGGACATGCGCACGGTCCTCGTCCCCGTGTTTCGCAACGAGAGTTCCGTGACGGGCCTGGGGAGCGAGATTGCCCGCCAGATCGCCCGCGAGTTCGAGCGCGAAGGTACTCTCGAAATTGCGCCCGCCGGCGAGGCTGCGCTTGAAGTACAGGGCATTGTGAAGGAGGCCGATTCCGGCGCGGTGGCCTACGGGCGCAAGTCCGGCCAGCGCAACCGCGAGTACCGCCTCAGGGCCGAGGCCGTCGTGAGTTTTGTCGACAAGAAGTCCGGTCGCGTCATTGTCGACAACCGCCGATACGTCGCTTCCGCCCCGTTCGTGGCAGGCGACGACATGCTCACCGGCGAGCGCGACGCATCCGGCCGCCTCGCTGAAGATATGGCCCGCCGCATCGTCGACGATGCTTTGAACGAACTTGAGCGGCTCGGCCGCGCAAATGAAACGGAGGAACTCCAATGAACGAAGTGCATGCTGTCATCGAACTGCGCATCACCCCGCAGCGCGACTGCGGGTTCGGGCGCATCGCAGAGAAGGTCTCCAAATACGAACAGGTCGAGGCGTGCTTCCTTATGTCAGGCGCCTACGACCTCCTCGTTTTCGTCAAGGGCGACAGCCTCCAGGATGTCGCGCAGTTCGTCGCGCAGGATCTTTCCACAATCGACGGCGTCCTCTCCACCGCCACGCACTTCATGCTCAAGACTTACAAGGCCGGCGGCGTGATGGAGGCGTTCGGGAGCGACGAGCGCCTCGCGGTGACCCCGTAATCGGCTTTGGTGCTGGAACTTCCAGCCCCTCTCACCGCTTTTCAACCTTTCAACCTTTCAACTTTCAAGAAGGAGTCTCATATGGCAGTCGATCTGGCGCAAAAGGCGCAGAATTTCACGAATCGCGGCCGTCAGGCGCTCGAGTCCGGGCGCTTCGAGTTGGCGATGGACATGTTGATGGAGGCGGTCTCCGCCGCCCCGGACGTCCTTGAAACAAGGAAACTCTTGAGGACGGCGCAGATTGCGAATTTTCGTCACAAGGGTTCGAAGGTCGGCATCGGGTCGAAGTTGAGCGGCATGATGGCGCGCAACAAGATCCACGGCATCATCAAGAAAGGGCAGTATGCCGAGGCAATGGCCGAGGCTGAAAAGCTCCTCTGCCAAAATCCGCTCGACGCCGACAACATCGAGTGCGCGGTCAAGGCGGCCGAGGCCGCCGGCAAGCAGGACCACGCCGCGATTTCCGTCGAGGCCGCCTACGAGTGCGGCAACAAGGACCCCGCCCTCCTCGAACGCGTCGCCACCTACTATTCTCTCGCGAAGAACTGGACCAAGGCCCGCGACGCCTACCAGAAACTCGCGCAGATCAAGCCCGGCGACCAGCGCGTCATGCAACTTCTGAAGAACTCAGAGGCGCAGGCGACGATGAACGCCGGTTGGACGCAGTCCGCCGGCAAGAAGGGCGGCTTCCAGAACCTCATCGCCAACAAGGAGCAGGCCAAGAAGCTCGATCAGGCGAACAAGGCCGTCATCACCGGCGACGACGCCGAGGCTATGATCCAGGACAAGCTCGCCCAGATCGAGCGCGAGCCGAAGAACATGAACGCCCGTCGCGCTCTCGCTCGCATCTACATGCAGAACAAGCGCTTCGCAGAGGCCGTCAACTGCCTCTCCGACGCCATCGAATCGCTCGGCACCATGGACCCCGAGCTCGACCGCATGATGTCCCAGGCGCGCGTCCAGTACTACGACCAGGAAATCTCCAACCTTCGCCAGGAAGGCAAGACCGAAGAGGCCGACGCCATGGACCAGGAGAAGAATCAGTTCGTCCTCGACGACCTCATGTCGCGCGTCCAGCGCTATCCCAACGACCTCCACCTGCGCTACGAACTCGGCGTCCTCCTCTACACTTACGGCTACTACGACGAAGCGCTCGAACACCTCCAGCTCGCGCAGAAGAGCCCCAAGGACCGTCTTTGGGCGCTATACTATCTCGCGATGTGCTTCCTCGCCAAGGAGCAGACCGACATGGCCGTCATGCAGCTCGAAACCGCCCGCGACCAGATCCCGACCATGGACGACCTCAAGAAGAAAGTCGTCTACCAGCTCGGTCTTTGCGCCGAGGCCTCCGGCGATCTCGAAAAGGCGTATCAGTACTACAAGGACGTCTATTCGACGGATGTCGGCTTCGAGGATCTCTCCGAGCGCATGCTCGCCGTCTCGCAGGCCCTCAAGGAGAAAGGCTGAGGGAAAGAGGAGTGGGGGAAGGCAATCCAGGGTGCAAAAATGGCAGCCCCAAGGAGAGTCGAACTCCTCTAACGAGCATGAAAAGCTCGTGTCCTAGCCGATAGACGATGGGGCCGCTTGACGGGGTGATATTATATCATATTCCCCGCAGTGAGCGCAAGGGGGAAAAAGAAGAAATTTTTGCCTCCGAGAGCTAGATGTTCTAGCGATTCTAGACAATCTAGAAGTTCTAGTTTGTCCAGCCGCCCGCTTTTCCACTCATCTCCCTTCCCTCCTATGCAACCGCGAGAAGCGTATATTGCGTTCAACTTGACGGAGCGGATAGGCTCCGTCGGAGTGGGGAAACTTGTGTCGCAATATGGCGACGTGATGACGGCGTGGGATGCGTATGGCAACAAAACGACTTCGACCGGTGCGCCAGTGGACTGGAAGCGCGAACTGGAGAAGGCCGAGGCCGCCGGTGTGCAGATTGTCACGCCGGCGGATCCCGGCTATCCGCCTCAGCTTCTCAAGCTTCCGTCGCGCCCGCTGGCATTGTACGTGCGCGGGAGCGTCGAGGCGCTGAGCTTGCCGATGGTGGCGATCGTGGGGACGCGGCGCGCGACGAATTACGGGCTCGACCAGGCGTTCCATTTCGCGAAGGATCTTGCCGCAGCCGGTTGGGCGATCGTATCCGGCCTCGCGCTGGGCATCGATTCCCAGGCGCATCGCGGAGCGCTTGCGGTTGGCGGCAAGACGCTCGGCATTCTCGGCGGCGCGCTGAACAGGTTCTATCCAACGCAGAACATCTCTCTTGCGCGCGAAATCGTCGAGAAGGGCGGCGCGGTGGTCAGCGAATTCCCGTTCGGCCGCTCCCCCGACAAGCAGACTTTCCCGCAGCGCAACCACATCGTCGCCGGCCTCTCCAAAGGCGTGCTGGCGGTCGAATCGCCGGTGAAGAGCGGCACGCTGATCACATGCGAAATCGCGAACGACATGGGAATCCTCGTGATGGCGGTCCCCGGGCGCGTCGACGCCCGCTCGTCGGCCGGTTGCCTCGCGCTGATTCGCGACGGTGCGCTGCTTGTGCGCCACGCCGGCGACGTGGATGAAGCGCTCAGGCATCTTCTGCGCAAAGGCGAATATGCGAAGAAGGTGGCGAACGAAGTCGCCTCGCCGTTGCATGCGCCCGGCGAGCTGCCTCCGCCTCCGCCGCAAAGCCCGGAGGAGGCGCTCGTTTTGAACGAACTTGACGCCGAAGGCGTTTCGCTCGACGAGCTTGTCCGCCGCACCGGGCTCACGGCGGCGCAGATGAACACGATCGCAATGACTCTCGTCATGAAAAAACGCGTCCGCTTCTTGCCGGGCAACCGCATCGCCATCAGCGAGCCATGAACAGGATACTCTTTGACAAAAGCGAAATAGTCGATGGCGTCGCGACTCTCTCGGACGCCCGCGCCGCACACATCCTCGACGTCCTCCACGGCGAACCTGGGCAGAAGCTCAAGACCGGCGAGCTCGACGGCCCCATCGGAGAAGGGGAAATCGTATCCATCGAGGGCCGTCGCGTCGCGGTGCGCCTTGTCCACGACCGCGAAAGCCTGAAGCCGTGGGTGGATTTGATCCTCGCCCCGCCTCGGCCTCGTGCCCTGAAGCGCCTGCTCCCGCAACTCGCCTCCCTGGGGGTGGGCAGAATCGTGCTCGTCGGCGCGAAGAAGGTCGAGAAGGATTTCTGGGGCGCCACGCTCCTCAAGCCGGAAATCCACCGTCCATTGTTCATCGAAGGGCTGATGCAGGCCGGGGTGAGCATCATGCCCGAACTCGTCATTCGCCGGAATTTCCGCACATTCATGCGCGACGAGATGGATACGATGTTCGCCTCCTCGCGCCGCCGCCTTGTCGCGCATCCGTACGGCGCCGCGCCTGACGCCTTGCGCTCGCATCCTCAAACCGATGGCCGCACCTTGCTCGCCATCGGACCGGAGGGCGGCTGGCTCGACGGGGAAGTCTCGCTTTTTGAATCGTACTCCTTCGCGCGCTTCAGCCTCGGCGGCCGCATCCTCCGTACCGATACCGCCCTCGTCGCCGCCCTCGCCCTCGCCGGCGCGTGCAATTCATAATCAAACGCCTATGCAACTCGAAGAGATAATGAACGCGTCGGACAAGATGGCTCAGGAGGTGCAGTCTACGCTGAACATCCTCCTTGAAGCGCCATATTTCTACAAATCCGACGACGAGCGCCTCTTCCTGCTTCTCCTCCGCCATAAAAAAGCGTTCGCGGCTTTCTTCGGCAAATTTTTCGGCTGGACGTTGATTGTCGACTCCAAATGCGCGCGCCTCGCCAAACCCAAGTGGTATAACGAACAAATTACTCTGCCGAACCGCGACATGTTCACGTTCACGAAGCGCGACGAATGCATTGCGTTCATGCTGCTCCTTGAATTCTTCGAACGCGAAACCCGCGAGCAGGGCGTGGGCGTCGACGATGCCGAGAACTTGCGCTTCCGGTTTGGCGATTTGCTTGAATACTCGGCTGGGCGTTTTCGCGCACTCTTCCCCGACAAAAAGGAAGACTACGCTGACGTGCGCTGCCAGCAGATTATCCGCGGCATAATGCCCACGCTCTCCAAATACCGCTTCCTTCGCAAGCTCAAGCCATCCCCTGGCGACAGCATCGGCGAAGAGGAGACGATTTACGAATGCCTGCCCGCGATGTGGCATTACCAGGCCGCGCAGCTCGCCCAGCCGATTGTCGGAGGGGATGTCGAATGAAGCCGCGCGAGACATGGAAGATCACCGCCCTGCGCGTTGTCGAGTTCCACAATCTCGGCACGACGACGATAAAGATTCCAGACGGCGGGCATCTGTTTCTGCTGGGCGACAACGGGTCTGGCAAGACGACGATTCTCGACGCGATCCATCTCGTCCTGAGCGCGGGCCGCGAGATGGAGTTCAACGCCGCCGCACGTGTCGCCGGCGCCAAGGATTCCGGCGGCCGCACGTTCCAGGGAATCGTCCTTCGCTACAACGCGGTCACGGGTCGCACAATGCGCGAGACGGGCGTCACATATGCTGCACTCGAATTCCAATCGGATACGACCGGCAAGACGATTTCGTTCGCGCTTGGCATTTCGGCGCTCGGCATGGACGTCGCATATGAACGCTGGGGGGCGTTCGCGCCATGCGCGGTGGATGAATTGCCGCTCGTTGCGGAGTCGGAAGGGAGGATGCGCCCGGCGACGCAGGGCGAGTTCAAAGAGCGTGTGGGCGCGCTTCCCGGTGGTCGCTATTTCTCTCATGTGAGCGACTACGCCCGCGCGGTAGGCGACAAGCTTTTCGGCGGCGAGGCGAAATATCCCGACGTCTGCAAACTCCTGCGCACAGGCAAGGCGTATCGCGAGATTGCCACGAAGGCTGCGAACTACAACGAGCTCTTCCGTCAACTACTCGAAGAGCCGAGCCGCGACACGTTCGAGCCGCTTCTCAAGGGATTGCGCGAACTCGATTCCACGAAGGGCACATTCGACCAGATTGAAGAGCGCGTAAAATATCTCTCCGGGCTCAAGCGCGAACGCGACAAGCGCTCCGGGTTGCGGCTCGAGCGCGATGCTCTCGCTTGGCATGAAGCGGATGTTCGGCTGCGCGAGGGAGAAGAGCGGCGCAAGAATCTCGAAACGGCGGAGGCCGAAGGCAGGCGCGAGGCGCAGGCGCTTGATGCGCAGACAAACGAAAAACGAGAAGCGCTCTCGCGCGAACGTTCGCGGCTGGAAGAACTCAAGGCGAAAGATTCCTCCGGCTTGACGCGCCGTGAAAAGGAGGCTGTAGAACGCGAAGCGGCGGCGTCGCGTCGCGCCGGCGATGCAGAGCGCGCGCTCGGCGAAAGCGAATGCGCTCTCAAGGTCGCGCAGAAAGAATTGGATCGCATGTCCGCCGCCCGCCGCGATGAGTTGGGCAAGGCGTCAGGCAACATTGCCCGCCTCGCGAAATCATGCGCTCTAGCCGCCGGCTCTCTCGTCGACGCGCTTTACGCCGGCGCCGCAGAGCCGCAATTCGCGCCTGTCAAGACCGCCGCAGACCAAATCCGCGAGCAGCGCGTCAAGGACGCGCATGATGCGTCCGATTCCGTCGACGCGGCCGAGGCGCACGCCGCCCAGATCCAAGCCGAACTCGATGCGCTGCGCAATCGCGGCGATGTCTTGCCCGACGTCCCTGGATTCGCCGCACTTCGCGACGCCACGAAGTCCGGGCTGTTCCGCCGTGCGCCGCAGTGCGTGTACGAGTTGCTCGAACCTGCCTCAGGGTGCGACGCGAAAAGTCTCGCGTATCTCGAACGCCTCGCAGGCGACGAATTCCTCGCGACGTGGCTCGTCGAGCCGGACGATGCCGACGCCATGCGCAGGTTGGCTTTCCTTTCGTCGCAGCCGTATGCTTCGATTGCCGTGCGCGGTTCGTTCGACGATGTGAGCGTCGATTCCCTCGCGCCGTGGCTTGGCAAGTATGTTTCCTTCGATCAATCGGACCTCGACGCCGTCAAACTGCTCGCACTCCATCTCGCCTCGAAGTCCGCGCCAGAAAAGGATGGATTCCTCGAAGTCGATACGATGGCGTTCCGTAGCCGCGAGAACGTGTTTGCCGACGCGAAGCCGCGTCTCGTCGGCAAGAAATTTCGCGCCGCCGAACTTGCCCGCCAGATGCGCGAACTTGAGACGCGTCTCGCCGATGCCGTGAAGTCGGCGAAGGCTGCGCAGAAGAATGCGAACGAGGCGAAGCAGGCGGCGGACGATTCCAAGCGCTTGTACGAATGCATCGCTTCGACCGAAAGTCTCGTTTTCGAATGGAATAATAAAGTGCTGACTGCCAGGACGGAAGTTTGCATCGCGACTGAGCGGCGCGAAACGGCATTCAAGGACGCCGCCGCAAAGCGACTCGAATTGGAGGAGGCGAGAACCGCCCTTGAGGATATTCGCCTGAAGATGCGCGCGGCCGGGATAGATGCGTCGCTTGAAAAGCGCATCGAATCCGCGCAGAAGACGGTGGAGCGGAGCGAAAGAGACTTCGAAGCCTTGCAGCAGCGTCGTGGCGCTGTTCAGAACCGGCTTGAGGGCCTCGCCCGCCAGATCGAGGGTGTGGCTGCCGGGATTGCAGATGCCGCGAAGGCGGCGGACGCCATCCGGGCGAGGATGGGCGGCGTCTGCGCAAGTTTGCCGTTTGCGGAGTTTATTGAAAAGACGCGCCGCGCGTATCTCGCGCCCGGCAGGGATGCCGCTGCGGTGCGCGAGGATATCGTAGCCAGGACGAGCGCCGCCGAAACGAATATCGAGCGCGACATCCGCGCTCCGCAGGGGCAGGCGTATCTGTTCGTTTTCGACAAGGAGGCCAACACGCTTTGCGACCGGCGAGGCGTGGAACTCGCCGCCATTCTCGCCGAGGAATCCCGGCGTCTCGATGAACTGCGCGAGGTTATCGACGAAAAAACGCGCGAGGTGTTCGAGCGGATTTTCATGGGCGACGTCATGCGGCAGTTGCGCCTCGACCAAATGCACATCGAGCAGCTCGCCCAGCGAATACGCCAGAAACTCGCCGACCGCAAGTTCGGCTCCAACCGCTACCAGTTTTCCATCGCCCCGGAAGCGGAGTATGAAGCGTTCATCTCGCTCGTCAAGCGCGGCGATGCGCTTGGTGCAGGCGGAGAGAAGGATGAATTGCGCGAGTGCCTCCTCCAGCACCGCGACGAAATCCTGAATGCCGACATAGATTCCGTTCCTGCGATTTTCGACTATCGCAACTGGTATCGTTTCGAGCTGAAAGTCCTCGCCGAAAACGAAGAAGGGCGCGTAATCGACAGGCGGGTGAAGAGCATGGGTTCGGGCGGCGAACAGGCCGTGCCGAACTACCTCCTTATTCTCACCGTCGCCGATTTCCTCTATCATGGCGGCGACCCCGCCTCGCAGCCCAAGACCGCCCCGCTTTTGTTCGACGAGGCTTTCTACGGCATCGACTCCGCGCGGCGCGACCAGATTCTCGCTTTCGCCGAATCGCTCGGCCTCCAGCTTTTCGTCTCTTCGCCGGATCAGGATGGCGTGAAGAAGGAGATAAAGAACTCCGTCTCGCTCATCGTCGTAAAGGATTCCAATCTCGATGTCCATCTAAGTCCTGTCGTCTGGAACAACACGCCAAAGCAGGAGTCGTTCCTGTAATAGCCAAGAGGAATTCAGGCTCATATGACGCCTTCGCTCCAAGAACTTCTTTGCCGCATTGCAAAAAAGGCCGTGCGCGGGATGCACGTTCCGCGGCATGTCACGCTGCCGCGGCTTGCCTACGAGGATGTCGTGGAAGTGGAGCGATATTTCCACACGAACGCCAAGAGTTTGCCGGACGGACGCTTTCGCATCGAGCTTGAGGGCGAATTTGCCACGGCGTTGTATTGGCGCAATTTGGCGCCGTCGTTGGGGATTGCGCCTGAAGTGCCGCATGAGGCGGATGACGAGTTCGAGCGCGTCAAGTTGAGTGTCCCGGAATGCGGGGCGCTGGTCGACGCTCTAGCCGCGCGCGATGAAATCAGGCGGTTTGTCGCCAAGCGCGAGAATGCCGGGTCGTGGCGCAAGTTGTGCATTGGCGTCTTGCGCCGCCTCCAATCGCATACGCCGTCGCCGATCACTTTGTCGCAACTCGGCTCTGACATTTTCAACGATTCCAAGGTGCTGCGCAGCGGCCCTCTGCGGCGCCAGCTCGCCTTGATTCTCGCAGTCGCTTCCTGCGCCGCAAGCGATGACGAGGCGCAGGTGTTCGCACGCGCGAACATCGAGGACAACCCATACACGAGTTTCGTGGCGTTCTCGGCGCCCGTCGATCTCGTTTTTGCCGATGGGACGCGCGATGATTTCCCCCGCCGGATGTTCTGCCGCTCGCTCGCGACGCAGCTTCCTCTCGCGACAGTGCGGGAACTCGCGGCGGTCGAGGGGTCCGGCACGATTGTGACGAGCGAAAACGCCGCGCCGTTTGCGCGAATGATCGCCGGGCGCCATCCGTGCCTGTACACGGGCGGCCATCCCGGTTCTGCCGTCCGGCGTTTATTGGCGAAACTCGCCGAGGCGGGCGTCGAATGCGTGCACGAGGGCGATGCCGATCTCGATGGTTTCGTCATAGCGGCGGAAATCGGCGGTTGCATCCCCGTGACCAGGGTGGTCGCTTCCGAGATGTTGCGTCTCGCCCCGCCTGACGCCGGCATCGAATTCGACGACATCGAGAAAAAGCGCATGGAGGCGTTTCTCTCCAGTCCCTCGCATCGCGATTTCCCGTATCGCAGTGAAATCGAAAACATCTTGTCGCGCGGTCGCTGGATCGAACAGGAGTCGTTCGCCTCGCTGCTCTCTCTTCACGAAACCCCAAGCCTTGAACTCTGAAACTCCAGATCTTTTTGCCGCAATGGAAGCGCCGGCCGCATCGGCGGCGCTCGCCTCTCCACTCGTTGCGGAGGCGGCGGAGTTGCTTGCGCCGCGAACTCTCTCGCTCGGCAATCTCATTGCTAGCGAACGTGCCGTCGAGTATGTCGCCATATTGCGCGCGTTTGTCGCGTTTCGTTCGCGTCACGAGGGCGAACCGCTGCACGAGGACCTGGAGGATGCCGTTTGCGGCGAAGACGCCACCTCTGCCGCCCGCACCGCGTTCAAAGCGGATATGCGCCGGCTCAAGGAATGGGGAATCGTTTTCGAGCGCATCGAAAAGGAGCGTCTGCGCGGCTATCGCGATGTCCGCCGCACTAAATACCGCTACCGCGCGTGCGATGACGCGATCGCGTTCGTGGAATGGCTTGCCCGGCGGCGCGAGGCCGATCGCAACCCCGGCGGCGCCGACGAGACAGGCAACCTCCTCGACATCCAGCGCTCGCTCCTCGCCGAATTGCTGCGCATGTTCAAGAAGTTCGATCCGCGTCGACCCGATGCCGATCTCGCGGGCGACATCCTCTACCGCGTCGACCGCATGGGCCGCAATGTCGCCGCCACCGTGAAGTCGCTAGGCGAACTGAATCTGCGTCTGCTATCCTTCGGCGCGGCGGAGTTCGGCGTGGACGAGGCGAAAAGCGTCGTCAGGGAGCTGGGCGTGTTTCTGGAGCGTTTCGGCCGCCGCTTCAACGAGATGCGAGAGGATATTCTGCGCTCGATCGCCGAATTGCGGCGCTCTGCGCATGCCGCGCGTTGGCGCTCGTGCGTCGAAGCGTTTGGCGAAGAGGCGCGCAAGTTCAAGTACATAGCCGCCGTACGCATCCCGGATGCGTCGGCGCTTCTCGCCGATGCCGAGGCGTTCTACGCCGCCGGCGGGACGCTGATCGGCCTGATGTCGCGCGTCGGCAATTCGGCGCGAAAGGTGTGGGGTCGGCTCAACGCGCGGCTCCGTGAATTGGAGCGCCGCAACCATCGTCTGGAAGACATCGGCGCAAGACTTGCCGAACTCGTGCGCCTTGGGGCGGACGATGTCCCGCATGCATGGTTTGCATCGCTTTTCGAGGCGGCCGTAATGCATGGCGACGCCCAGGTGCGCTCCGGCGGCGAGAAGGCGATCGCGCCAAAGCCGAAGAAGTCTTCGCACAATCTCGTCCGCCGCCTTCCGGACTGGATCGTCCCCCGCAAGGTCGGCGACAAGCCGGACGTCGTCTCCTGCGCCGAGGCTCGCGCCATGGAACTAAAGGAGTGGATGCGCCTGCGCGGCATTCTCCCGGATGCAAACGCGCCCGTGCGGCTTTCCTCCGGCGCGTGGAAGGAGTTTGGAGACTTCCCCAACCTGATGCGGCTCATAGAAAGCCTGCGCCTCGGCTCTGGGGAGAAGACGCGGGCCGTCTTGGGCGTCAATGCCGAAAAGAGCAGCGAAAGCGCCACCGTCGAGATTGATTCCTCCCGCCTCTTGTTCGAGGATCTGGTGATTGGAAAGGTGCAATAAGCTAGCGGCTTTGGAGTGCCCCCTAGGCAAACGCCGAGTGCCCCCGAAGCAATCGCGAAGACTGCACCAGACGCGGCCTTCGCCTGCCGCAGTCTCGCACATGCCCTTTGGCAGCCGCTAAATCTCCTACTTCCTACTTCCTACTTGCCTACTTGCAGTTGTGCCAGGGGTTCGGGGGGCGCAGCCCCCCGTCCTTTGCAAAAAAAAGTAAAAATTCCCCCTTGCGCTCTACCCGCGAGTTATGGTATAATATGCACCCGTTCGGCTGATACGGCTCGAACGTCGCTCTTTGAAAGATGGCGCTTTGGCGCGTCCCGGTTTACCGAGCCTCGGGTCC
>DFGB01000025.1 GCA_002371135.1 Verrucomicrobia bacterium UBA3761
CGCGTACGCACACGCGCACACGCGCATGATGATGTTGTTGATGGATTAAGTTCTCTCTTTTCTTTCTTTCTCTTTAATTCTTTTGCTTCTTTTCTTTTTTCTCTTTCTTTCAAAAATTATATATCCGATATATATCCGTTATATATTTTCGAGTCGCCCGGAATTCCGGCTCGAATCAACCGAAAAAATGTAGAAGGCAATAGATTGTTTGCAACGCTGCAATATATCGGAAACGAGCGTCGAAACTATCGTCCGCGCACGGCTTTCCCGTTGCGTCGAAGCGCCTCATTGTGCGTCATCCCGCGCGTGTTTCGCCCGTGCAATGTTGCAATGCCGATGTTAAAAACTGAAGGGGCGCGATATACGCGCCCCTTCAGTTGCTTCTCGCGGCAAGCGAGACTCTTCAGCAGCGAATTAGAATGTAGCCGTCATGGAGAGGCCGCAAACGACGTTCCAGGACTTGTCCTCGCCGCTGCCCCAGGCCGCGTTGTACTCGCGGGCCGCGCCACGCATGTTGGAGTCGAACCAATAATCGTAGTAGGCGATGTAGGCGCCGAGAGAGAGCCAATCGTTGATCGCCCACTCGAACTCGCCCATGATGGTGGTGTCCATCAAGCCGCCGTGGTTGAAGCCTTCATACTTGCCGTCGTCCTGCGCGAAGTAGCCCTTCGTGCGGAGCGAGTTGCCGATGCCCTGGCCGACAGACGGCTTGAAGGTGAGAACCTGCTCCTCTTCGTCGCCGACGAGCGTGAAGGTGTGGCCGACATTGAGGTTTGCGTAGGTGCCCTCGTCTGCCATGATGTCGCGCTCGATCGCGAGCGTGGGCTCGACCCAGAACCCGCCGAGAGTGAGCTCGAGGTTGAGGTACTGCGTATCAGGGCAGCCCTCGTAGCGCTTGTGGGGGAGATATTCGTAGATGTAGTTGGCGTCGACGCCGAGAGTGTGGCCGTCGTCGTCAAGATCGAACTCGTGCGCAATGCCGGCGACCATGTCGAGCGTCGTATATTTGCCGGCGCGGTTGCCGTAGTCGCCATACTTGCTGCGGCCCTGCTTGGTGGTGTCGAAAATCGCTTCGACGCCGATGTAGAACCAATCGAAGAACGTGCCGTATGCAGAAGGCGTGAGGATGGGATCCTTGCCGTCGACAACGCCGTAGGTCATGTACTTGGAGTCGAAGGCGAGGCCGAACTCGGCGGTGAATACCGGCTGTTCGTCGAAGGATATGCCTTCACCGGGTGTGTAGGACCAAGGATTGGAAGGCTCGGCGGCGGGGGCTGCCTCTTGGGCGAAAGCGCCAGTGCAGGCGACCGCGCAGGCGAGCGCCACTGATTTTGCTGTCTTGAGTGTCTTCATTGTTTCGTTGAGGTTTACAGTTTTAGACGCCCCTCTTTCAGAAGGACGGGGTAAAGTTTACCATATCTAATTAGCCGCTGTCAAGGGGGAATCGCCAAAAAAGTTTTAGTGGTCTAATTCCTGTCTGGGGAGAGGAGATTTTCCGATTTGTGCATCAAGCCTCTCGTTTTCAGCCTTTTTAACATTTTTAACACAGAGGCACAGAGGAACAGAGATACACAGAGGTGCTTTTCAACTTCTTCTCTCTGTGAATCTCTGTCCCTCTGTGCCTCTGTGCCTCTGTGTTAAAAATGTTAAAAAGGCTGAAAACGAGAGAGGAATGCGGCGAGGTTTCTGCGCATGGTGTCGAGGTATGGCGCGCGGAGGGCGGTTTGCATTGAATCGACTTCGACTATCTCGATCCCGCTGCGTCCGGACGCGGCAACGACGCTTTCGGCGAGACGGGTCTCGGAATTTTCTATGACGAAGATCGCATTGACGCCGTGTTCGTCGACTTCTTCCGCGAGATGTCTTACCGTGTCGAACGAAGCATCGGCGTCGGACGAACAGCCGTGGAATGCGGCGATGCACTCCAAATCGTAGTCGTCGGCCAGGCGTGCGAACGGGAAGCGGTCGGCGAAGATGAACGGGCCCTTGCCGGCGAGGTGTTCTTTGTATTCGCGATCGAGCGTTTGCAATTTATCGATGTACGCGGCGGCGTTGTCCGCGGCCGGTCGATGCGGGACGATACCGGTATTGCGGAGCTCTTTTGCTATTTCGCCGACGCAAACGATGGCGTCGCGCAGGGAGAGCCAGACGTGCTCGTCGTTCGCGAGGGTATGGTTTTCGTGGCCGTGTTCGTGCCCGTGGCGATGTTCGCAAACGTGGACTTCCTCGCCGCTGCGTTTTGGAAGGCGGGGGAGCAGGGCGAGCGTGGTGCGAGACGCATTGGGGTTTGCCGCGAGGACGCCGTCGACCCATGCATCGGATTCGCCGCCGATGTAGACGAAAAGCCTGCATGCGGCGATGCGTTTGATGTCGAGCGCGGACGGCATGAAGCTGTGCATGTCGGTGCCGTCGCGCTGCAGGGTGGCGATGGAGACTTCGTTCGTGGCGTCGCCGAGGATGTTGCGCGT
Organism: Verrucomicrobia bacterium UBA3761; assembly: GCA_002371135.1. GTDB lineage: Bacteria > Verrucomicrobiota > Kiritimatiellia > RFP12 > UBA1067 > UBA1067. The sequence continues at coordinate 2,469 of DFGB01000025.1, forward strand.
CCAATCCGCGAGCGGGGCGGAAACGACTACGATATCCGGAGTTGCGTCTTTTTTCTCCATGCGCATCGAACAGAGCGCGAAGAAAACGGCGAAGACCGCGGCCAGGGCGGCGAGGGCGAAGCGCGGTTTGAAAATCGAGAATGCCAGGAACGCGATTGCGTTGACCGCGACGATCGTGGCGCCGACCGGCGTCAGCGCCACGATCGCGGCGAGGATGCCGGCGAGCGCGAGGCCGATTGCAAGCGCGGCCGCGCATGCCGTGACGCCGAGGAACGACTTCGCCATGCGCATCGCAATCACGACTGGAAAGACGATGAGCGCGGAGACGAGAAGGGCGCCCACCAGTTTCATCGAGACGACGATCACGACGGCGGTGACAATGGCCGAGACGAAATTGAAGAGGCCTGTCTTGGCGCCGGAGACGCGGGCGAAGTCTTCGTCGAATGCAATGTCGAAGTTCTTGTGGAACGTGAATACGGAAAAAAGAATGACGCAGGCGGAAAGAACGATCGCGAGCCACGTTTCGGGCCCCGTCAGCGTAAGAAGCGAGACGGAGCCGAAGAGCGTGGAGCATACATCGCCCGAGACGTTCGAGGACGAGGGGAACGCGTGCATCAGTAGATAGCCGATCGCCATTGCCGTCACGGAAAGCATTGCGAGCGAGGCGTCGCCTCTGAAACGCGAAGAGGAGCGCAGGAGGATGATGGCGGCGATGGCGGTGACAGGTAGGGCGAGGGCCATCCCTCCGCCGGCGAGGCCCAGAGCTGCGGAGACGGCGAGCGCTCCGAAGGCGACGTGGGAAAGACCGTCGCCCATGAACGAAAGCCGCCTCAGGACGAGCGTTACGCCAAGGAGCGCGGCGGAGCAGGCGATGAGGGCGCTTGCGGCGAGCGCGCGCCACACGAAGGGCAGCGAAAGGTATCCGGCGAGGTGGTCAAGCATGGGCGTTCCTCCTTTCGAAGGAAGGCGATTCGCCCAGTTTCAGCACAGCGGAATACGGGAGAGAATCGTGGGGTGAATGTGTGACGATGGCGACGGCGACGCCGCGGCCCGCAAGGGCGGCCAGCTCTTCGCGCAGCCGCGCGGCGGCGTCCTGATCGAGCGCGTTCGCGGGCTCGTCGAGGAAGATGACCGGATGGGCGGAAACGAGCGCTCGTGCGATAAGAAGGCGCTGGCGCTGGCCGCCGGAGAGTTCGCGATACGACGAGCGCGCGAGTTCGCCTATGCCCATCCGTTCGAGAATCTTGCGCGCGCGGCGTTTTTCGCCCAGAGTATGGAAAGGGCGGAACCCCCGCGACGATTGGAAGCCGGAAAGCACGACCTCCATCACCGATGCGGGGAAGTCTTTGTGCAGAGGACCTGATTGCGGCACGTATCCGGCGCCGAGTTTCTTCAATCGTCCGGACAAACGAATCTCGCCTGCCATGGGCGGAATGAGCCCGGTCAGGGTCTTGACTAGCGTCGTCTTTCCGGCGCCATTGCCGCCGGCGATCTTGAGCACGTCGCCGGGGTGGATCGCAAAATCCGGACAAGCAAACGCCGCCGACGCATTGTAGCCGACTTTGAGCGAAATGGTTTCGATGAGAGGAGACATTGGGGGGATCGATTTTCGATTTTTCGATTTTCGATTTTCGATTTGTTTCAAGCCTCTCGTTTTTAATCGCAGAGGCGCAGAGTACGCAGAGAACTTTTCAGCCTTCCAACTTTTCTGCTTTTCTCTCTCAAGTACTCTGCGTCTCTGCGTCTCTGCGATTAAAAACTAGAGGCTTGAAATAAATCGCAAATCGCAAAAATCTCAATTTTCTATGACAGGGGCGGCGAGTTTGTGGACGGTGGCGGCATCGAGTACAAATATCGCATCGGTTGCGCCGAGCGTGGCGTAGAAGCCTCCGTCCCCTGTGTCGCCGCCAATGAGGAGATTCTTGCGGACGGCGTCGTCGCGGTCTTGGTCGACGGCGATTGTGAGGCGGGGAGACTCGAGCCCGCAGGCTTTGAGATCGGCGGAGGCGACTTTGAGCTTGACGATTCTTTTTGCGACTGGCGCTTCGAGCGCGGAGAGGATCTCGTCTATGCTGTCCTTGATGATGGTGCCGGGAGGATTGGAGCGTTCGACGTTCCAGGTGCGGCGGTCCTTGTCGAAGACGACGGAAGTGGAAGATGTGGTTTTGTCGCCGACGCGGTTGACGACGAGGCGTTTGACGCGCGAGCGGTCGATTTTCATTATTTCCGGGCTGCGGAGCGAGTCGAGAGACTCCTCGCCCAAAACTGCGGCGCGTCTGACGCAGGCCTGCGGGGCGGCGTCCACGCTTACGCCTATCGTTCCAGGCCCTTCGGTCTGGTCGGCCGACTTGAGCGTGACTGTTCTTTCGATTATCTCGTTGACGAACTTCGAGTCGGCAGGGGCGGCTATTGGCGCGTCGAGCCGCCATGTTCCGTCCGCTGCTTTGGCGAGGAGGTAGGTGATGTCGCTGTCGTTGATCGAGAGTTTGGCGACGGCGGCGGAGTCGAAGGGGAATAGGCGCGTGTCGGTGAATTCTGCGACTCCCGAGAGCGCCTGTTCCTTCAGTGCGCCGTCGAGAGTGACGATCGCGCCGGCGTTCTGGACAAGAGCGTATACGAGGCCGCCGGAGGCTGCTTTGCCGAAGGAGATCTGGCTGTCGGTGCCATCCGAGAATTTAAAAGTGAGCGTCGTCGCGCTTTCCGGGTCGAGCCCGTAGCTTGCCAGCAGGGACGCGGTCGTATCGGTCGGCTCGCCCGGGGTGCCGACGGGCCAGAGGAATTCGGCCGCGGAGGCTTGCGAGATGCCGGAGAGCAGCTTGCCGATCTTCGCTGCGCTCGCTCCGGCGACCGAAGGCTCGCGCATGAGCCAGTTTTCGCCGTCGCGCACGAAGCGCATGAAAGGCCCCGATGCGCGTTTCAGGTCGAACGCCACTATCGCGCCGCCGACTCCTGCGAATACGGAGCGGTTGCGGAAGTCGCCGGACGAAAGGTTGGCATTGGCATATGCGTTGGACTGGACCACGTAGACGGCGTCGTCGCCATCGACGCAGGCGTATATGCCGTCGCCGGACGGAGTCGCGGTGCCGAAATAGAGAGAAGAGCGCGTGTCGTCGTCGCCGATCACGGTTATGCGCAGGGCCTTGCCGTCTTCGAGGTCGAAGTCCGAGCGGGAACGGCCGAGCTTGAGAAGCTCGCCGTCGCCGATGGCCTCTTCGATTTCGCTGGAGGCGAGCGAATCGAGGATGCGCAGGACGGAGCGTTCGTCGGCGCTGGCGCGGTATGGCTTCAAGAGCGCCCAGCGGCCGGACTTCTCGATGACGGTCAGCGGTTCGCCCGGCCGCGAGATTTCGATGCGCTTGAGGCTGGAAGGGTCGCCTTCGAAAAGCGAAGAGCGGCGGACGAGTTTCGAATCCACGCCTCCTTTGAGAGACACGAGGACGTGCGCGCCTATGGAGAGGAGGAGCGCGATGGAGAGGAAGAGGATGACGCGGGCGTTTTTCATGCGCGCCTCCTTTTGAACGCGACGCAAGAGAGCGCCACGAGGAAGAAAACGCCGGGAATGGCGATGGAAGTGGCGACGACGAATTCAAGCCGTGCGTGGCGGTCCATCCCTGAAACGAGTTTGTTCTTGCCTGCGCTTGCCGCCCCCATCGCGTCGGTGCCGGCAAGGAAGGCGACGCAATTCAGGAAGAAATCCTTGTTTGCGTTGGCGTTTTCCGCGAGGCGGCCGTTCATGGCGAACGCAGCGTCGCCGACGGCGATTATGCGCGTGGGGCGGATGGCGAGGTCGTCGCCCGCGCGGACGCCGCGTTCTGTGACGGCGGCGACGCAGGAGCCGGCGACGGATGCGAGCGGCGCGAAATCTATCCTGTCCGCTCCGCCGCCTTGGCCCACCGCCGCGGACGGCGAGAAGACGAACGGCTTTTCAAGGACGACTTGCGAATTTTCCAACGGAGCCGAGACGGGATGCGACGAGAAATCCGAGACGATTACGTCGGAGCCGGAAAGCGTGCGTTCGCCGGGAAATGCCGTCTGCGAGGCGCGTATGCCCCAGCCGGACATGATGGAGGCGATGCCGGGCGCGTCGAGGGAGTGGAGCAGGAGCAGGAGGCGGCCGCCCTTGCGCAGGTAGGCGTCGAGTTTGCCGGCCTCGGCGCGGGAGAAATCGTTTTTAGGGCCGGCGACGATGATGAGCGCGCAGTCGTCCGGTACGGGTTCTTGGGATGCGAGGTCGATACGCTCGTTGCGGTAGCCGTCGCGGGCGATGTCGCGGGCGATGTCGCTCATGCCCCAGGCGCCATACGCCTCGAATGATATTTCGCCATGTCCATGCGTCCAACAGACCGCGCGTCGCTGCGGGGGCAGTGCGACGCGAAGGATGGCGGAGGAGCAGGCGCGTTCGTCGAAGCCGTCGGAGAGGTTGACGATGGCGCGGCGGCGGCCGCGTTCGAAGACGAGGGTGTCTTCGCTGGCGCCGGCGCGCACAAGGCGCTCGGCCGCGCCGACGTCCCAGTGCGGGTCGACGTAGCTGACGGCAATGCGCGCGCCGCCGAGCATCTCGGATTCCTTCGCCAGCGCGCGCAGGAAATGGCTGAGCGGGCGGAAGCGCACGTCCTTTCTGGAGAGGAAGGCCGTAATGTCGATTTCGCCGCGCGTCTCGGCGAGGATGCTCTGCGTGCGCTGGGTGAACGTCTGGCCGTCCTTGCCGCCGAAGGGAAGGACGAACGAGAAATCGAGGCGCCCGGCGAGCGATACGAGCGAGAGTGCGAGCGCGGCGGCGATGGCTATGGCGGTGGCCGTGGACCAGCGCAGCGATTTCGCGCCGCGGCCCCCGAGACGCAGCGCGGCCGTGAATTTCGACGCGAGGAACAGAGCGAATACCGCGAGTATGGCGTAGGAAAGAATGACGCCGGTCGAGAAAAGCCCGTTGGCCATGTCGAAGGCATGGGCGTCGAGCGGCATTTCGCCATATGAGAATTTATCCTGGCCGGACCACGCCATGAGCGCGAACCATATGCCGCGCGGGACGGCGACCGTGGCCGCGATTGCCGTGAGCGCGGCGGCGGCGGAGTGCTTGAAGGCGGCGCTCGCCGCGAGCGCGACTGCGCACCACAGCGCGCTTTGCAGCGCAAGCGCGAAGAGCCCGGGGATGAATTTGACGAGAGTCGAACCTGTCAACGCCGACGGCGCCAGTATCGCGAGCGCCGCGACGCTGGAGACGAGAAAGAGGATTATCGCCGCCAGCACCGTCGCCCAGACGCCCAGAAACTTGCCGAGCGTGTATTCCCTCTCGCGCACCGGCGCCGAGAGCAGCGCTTCGATGCGTCCCGTGCGCCGTTCCTCGCTCCAGACGTCCATGCCTATGAACGCGGCGAGGATCGGCAGAAGCGGCGAGACGGCGCTCGTCCAGATCGCGGCGAGGCTCGTTTCTCCTCCCTCGCCCGCGTCGAGCGCGAATGAAAACAGCAGCGCCGCGGCGGAGAGGAAGACGGAAAACGACAGCACGGTCGAATACAGCGAGCGCACCATGCCCACAGTCCGCTTCATCGTTATCGTCGTCGCGCTCAACTTTTAGCCCCCTTGATTGCATTCTCGACGCGGGAAACGACTTGCTCCTTGTCTGCTCCGGCCGCTGGAATCACCGAAGATATCACGCCGCCGGAAAGGACGAGAAACCGCGTCGTCCATTTCGCCATGTCGGCGATTTCGTGGCCGGTGACGATCACGCTCGCGAATGCGGCCACGGTGGAGATGATGTTGGAAGCCGCCTCGCGCATGCCGAAGTCGAGCCCGGCCAGAAAGTCGTCCAGAAGAAGCACGCGCGGGCGGAGCAGAACGGCGTCCGCGAGCGCGACTCGCTTTTTGAGCCCGAACGAGAGTTTGCGGATCGGCGTCTTTGCGTATTCTACGATCGAGCACATTTCCGTCGCTTCCTGGACGCGTCGGCGGATGCGCTTGTCTGGTTCTCCCTTGAGCGCGGCACGGTATTCGAGATACGCCTTGACGGTCATGTCGTCGTAGAGCGCCGGCGTTTCACTCAGGTAGCCGAGTTGACGGCGGTACTTGAGCGGACGCGAAAGCGCGTCCTGCGCGTCCATTATCACCGAGCCAGACTCCGGACACGCCAGCGTCGCAAGCACCTTGAGGAGAGTCGTCTTGCCCGCGCCGTTTTCGCCGACGATGCCTATAGCCTCGCCAGGCGAGACTACGAACGACACGTCTCGCAGAATCTTCCTCTGCGAATACGAAAACGATATGTTGCGGACTTCGAACATGGCGGGAGGAGACTTCGAGATTTTCGATTTGAGATTTTCGATTTTCGATTTTCGATTTGCGCTCGACCCTTTGTGTCTCTCCTGTTCTCCATGCTGACAAAGGAAGGAGTGAAACAAATCGAAAATCGAAAATCGAACAAATCGAAAATTCTAGAAAAGTTTCCCGGGATAGGCGCCGGCGGAGACGAGCTTTGCGATTTCGGCCATCACGAAGGGCTTGTCTTCGCGGTAGGTGACGCCAAACCAGCTCGACTCGGTGGGCAGGACTTTGCAGTCTGCGCGGCCTTCCTTGATGAGTTCGTCGACGACGAACGGAATGTACCACTCGCTTTTTTCCTTCTGTCCGTTGACGGCGAGCCACTTCGGGAAGCGTTCTTCGAGTTCTGTGAAGAGGCCTGGCGTGAAGCCCCAGAGGTTCATCGAAACGCGGGCGTCGAGCGGAACCTTGACGGGGTTTGCTTCGTCTTCGCGGTTTTCGGCCATGTCCCCGGCCTTGACGAGCTTCGTCATTTCCGTGACGCCGAGGAGGTCGCCCTCCGGCGATACGTTGCAGATGCCGCGCGCGACCGATCCGTTCTCGCTGAGCGTGAGTTCGAGGCGGTAGCCGACCATTGCGAAGTGGAGTTTCGTGTCGTCGCAAGGCGCTTCCGACAGGAATTTTGCCAGACGCTCGAAAGCGTCGCGGCCGTAGAAGTCGTCCGCGTTGATGACGGCGAAGGGTTCCTTGACGATGCCGCGCGCGGCTCGCGTGGCGTGTCCCGTGCCCCAGGGTTTCGTGCGCCCGGCGGGGACGGTGTACGGCGCGGGAAGGTCGTTGATGTCCTGGTAGCAGTAGTCGACGGGAATCATGCCTTCATACTTCTTGCCGACTTTCTCCTTGAATTCGGCCTCGAAGTCGTGGCGGATGATGAATACGACTTTGCCGAATCCGGCGCGAACCGCGTCGAAGACGGAGTAGTCGAGGATCGCCTCGCCTGAGGGTCCTACTGGATCGACTTGCTTCAGCCCGCCGTAACGCGAGCCCATTCCTGCTGCTAGAACTACAAGAGTTGGTTTCATGGTGAATTGAGGGTTGGAATTTGAGGGAAAAGAGGGAATAGGGAAGAGGACTCTAGGATTTCTAGACCATCTAGACCATCTAGAAACCTCTAGCCTCTCAGACCTGCTTGATGACGGAAGAGCATGCCTTGAGGACGCCTGCGACGTTGGCGAGGTCGCTCGGGATGATCATCGTGTTGTTCGTCTTGGCAAGGTTGCCGAATTCCTTGAGGTATTGCTGGGCGAGCTGCATGTTGACGGACTCAAGCCCGCCCTTGCCGCTGATGGCCTCTGCGACTTTGGCGATGCCGGCCGCCTGTGCTTCGGCGACGAGCAGAATCTCCTTTGCCTTGCCTTCGGCTTCGTTGATCTTGCGCATCCTCTCGCCTTCCGAAAGCGCAATCGCCTCCTGGCGTTCGCCTTCGGCGCGGTTGATCTTCGCCTGGCGCTCGCCCTCGGATTCGGCGATCATGGCGCGTTTTTCGCGCTCGGCCCTCATCTGCTTTTCCATCGCGTCGCGAATTGTGCGGGGCGGCGTGATGTTCTTGATTTCGTAGCGGGTCACCTTGATGCCCCACGGATCGCTAGCCTTGTCGACCGCGGTGACGATGGCGGCGTTGATGGAGGTGCGCTCCTCGAACGAGCGGTCGAGATCTAGCTTGCCCATCTCGGAGCGCATCGTCGTCTGCGCGAGTTGCGTCGTCGCGAAGAGGTAGTTGCCGATGCCGTAGGAGGCCTTGGCCGGATCCATCACCTGCATGTAGAGGATGCCGTCGACCGACACTGCGATGTTGTCCTTCGTGATGCACTCTTGTGGCGGAACGTCGATCGCCTGCTCCTTGAGCGTGTGGCGGTAGGCGATGCGGTCGATGAAGGGGACTAGGATGTGGAAGCCGGCGTCGAGGGTGCAGCGGTATTTGCCGAGCCGCTCCACGATGTAGGCGGTTTTCTGCGGGACGATCACGGCCGTCTTGCAAATCGTGACGATCACGATCAGCGCCACGAGGGCGAAGAAAACGAGCGCTCCGCTGATTGCGGCGTTCTGCGCCGCCAGAATGAACGGGTACATGATTTATGTCTCCTTTTTGCCGATGGGTGTTTTAGTAAAGTGCCTGAAATTATACCATTTACGAGGGCTGGCGGTCAAGTGCCGTTGACAGTAAGTGGAAAATTGTGGTAAAATAACGCCCGCAAACGAGAAACATCCAGTATGGAGATAGCATGAAGAAGTTTACGATGGCGATTGTCGCATTTGCGGCGGCGATGGCATATGGTAGCGAACCTCATCAAAAAGGGGCTTTCCAGATTTCCTTCGACTCTACGGACTCCCGCGGCGCCGTCGCGGAAATGTATGCAAAGCGCCACCTGCTCAAGGAGAGCAACAAAACGCCGCCGGAATACGCCGTCGGGGAATATACATTCCAGGCCGTCGTCCCGGAAAGCTACGACAAGGCGAAGCCGGCGGGGCTGTTCGTATGGGTCAGCCCGACCGATTCCGGCGCGGTGCCTTCGCAAGTCGTCGAGGCTCTCGCCAGACGCGGCATCATCTACATCGGCGCGAACAAGGCGGGGAACGACGCAAACGTATATTTCCGCTTCCGCGCCGCGATCGACGCCGTGTATAACATGAAGAAGCTTTACAATATCGACCCCAAGAAAATCATCATCTCCGGCAGTTCCGGCGGCGGCCGGTGCGCGAGCATGCTCGCGATAACCTATCCCGACGTCTTCACTTTCGGCGGCGTTTATTGCATCGGGTGCAATTTCTTCGACGATGTTCTCGACGAACAGAAGAGGAAATACAGGGGATTTTGGGAAAAGCGCAACTCGAACCTGCTCGGAGCCGCCAAGCCTCATTACTACGCATTCCTCACCGGCGGCAAGGATTACAACAAGCCGGACACCATGAGGTGCTACGAGGGATACAAAAAGTCGGGGTTCAAGAACATAATGTACCACGAGAATCCCGCGCTCGATCACAATACGCCGCACGCAGAGGATTTCGAGACGGCGTTTCGCTTCCTCGACGCGGGCCTCTTCCCCAAGCAGTATGCGGCCTTCAAGGCGGCGGAGAAATCGTTCAAGACGAAGAGCTACGCGGCCGCGGCGACAAAGCTCTCTTCGTGCAAGGACGTATTGCCAGAGGCGCAAAACCTGTGGGACGAAATCTGCGAACTGGCCGACGCCGACACCGCCAAGGCCGAAGAGCAGTATTCGACTGATGCCGCCAAACTCAAACTGAAGCTGAAAACGATTGCCTCTAAATACGGCGCATGCGCGACTAGAGCGAAGGAGCGCCTCGCCGAATTGACCCCGGCGAAGTAGTCGCCACGGGAGGGCCGCGCTTGCCGCGGCCTGCTCGAACGCCAAGGAGACACGCCGCGCTTGTCGCCAAGAGGTGCGCGGCTTGCTTGAAAGCCAAGGAGGCGCGGCTTCAGCCGCGCACCCCATTTTAATATGCGCGGCTGAAGCCGCGCCTCCTTGACGCTCTAGCCG
>DFGB01000060.1 GCA_002371135.1 Verrucomicrobia bacterium UBA3761
TCATTAGATTTTACCATTTTGGTTGCCCTGCCCTCTTGACCCTGCCCCCTCTAATTTGATATAATGCCTTGTATGAATGCACAGCAGAGACTATCAGCCCGTCCAGGCGGGTACAACTCGGTCGTTTGCATTAAGCAAGTGCCCGATACGAAGAAGATTACCGGCGACGCGATGAAGGCGGATGGAACCGTCAATCGCGCGGCGCTTCCCGCCATTTTCAACCCCGAGGATCGCAACGCCCTTGAGGCGGCTCTCCGCGTGAAGGAGCAGTACGGCGGCACGGTGACGGCGATTGCCATGGGCCTGCCAGCCGCATGCGCCATCCTTCGCGAGGCGCTCATGTGCGGAGCGGACAAGGCGTATCTCGTCACGGATCGCAAGGCCGCGGGCTCCGATACTCTCGCCACCTCCTACATCCTCTCCTGCGCCGTGCGCAAGTTCAATCCCGACCTCGTCTTCTGTGGCCGCCAGGCCATCGACGGCGACACGGCGCAGACGGGGCCGCAGATTGCCGAGAAACTTGGCTTCGCCGCCATTACGTATCTCGAGGATATCGAGATGGACGGCGACTATGCAATCGCGACGCGCGATATCGGCACCGGCATCGAGAAAGACCGCGTCAAATTGCCTGCACTCTTCACAGTGACCGAGAAGTTCGGCGAACTGCGCCCCTTCGACGTCAAGCGCGTAATGAAGTACAAGAAGGCGAAGGCCCCCGTTGAAAACGGCAACGTCGCGCTGGAAGGGGATCTCGCCATCGGGCAGCTCTCCTGCGACGACATTGGCGCCGCGCCAGAGCGTTGCGGCTTCGCCGGTTCGCCGACGAGCGTGAACAAAATCGTATCAGTCGTTCTCGCCGGCGGCGACTACAAGGAAGTCGCCCCCACGGACGAAGGCGTAAAGAGCCTCGTCGACGAGCTCGTTCAAGACCACACGATTGGCTAATGGAAAGAGGAAGATATGACGACAGATAGATCCAAGGGCGAAGTCTGGGTGTTCGCCGAACAGGAAGACGGAGTTTTGAGCGACGTCCCTTGCGAACTTCTCGGCAAAGGCCGTGAACTCGCCGACCGGCTTGGTGTTCCTCTTGCGGCGGTGTTGATGGGCGATGGCGTCGAGCCGCTCGCGAAACCGCTTTTCGAGGCTGGCGCCGACAAGGTCCACCTCGTTGAAGATCCGTCTCTCAAGGTTTTCCGCGGCAAGGCGTATCGTCATGCGTTCGTTTCCATGATCAAGGAATGCGCGCCGCAGATTGTGATATTCGGCGCGACGCATATGGGGCGCGACCTCGCGCCTGCCGTCGCCTCCGAACTGCGCTGCGGCCTCACCGCCGACTGCACCGATCTCCAGATTGGTCAGTATACGGACGCGAAGACGAAGGAGACGTTCGACAACGTCCTGCTCCAGATTCGTCCTGCGTTCGGCGGCAACATCATCGCGACAATCGTCAACGCCCGCAACTGGCCGCAGATGGCGACCGTGCGCGAGGGCGTCATGAAGCCGCTTGAAAAAGTCTCTGGCCGGACGGGTGAAATCGTCCGCCACGCGGCAGGTATCGACGGCGTCGAGATACCCGTCGAAGTCCTAGAAATCGTCCGCCGCCATTCGAGCGTCAATCTCAAGGGTGCGCGCATTATCGTCGCAGGCGGCGCGGGCGTCGGGTCGAAGGAGAATTTCAAGCTTCTCTACGATCTCGCCGATGCCCTTGGCGGCGCAGTCGGGGGAAGCCGCGCCGCGGTCGACCTCGGCTACGTGGAGCACGAACGTCAGATTGGCCAGACGGGCGTCACGGTTCGCCCCGCCCTGTTCATTTCTTGCGGCATTTCCGGCGCCGTCCAGCATCTCGCAGGCATGCAGGATTCTGCGAAGATCATCGCCATCAACACCGACAAGGACGCGCCCATATTCAAAGTCGCCCACTATGGCATCGTCGGCGACCTCAATGTCGTCATCCCCAAGTTGATCAAGGCGATCAAGGGTTGATCGGTTCTCCAAACATCCAACATTTCTTCCCCTATGTCCAATTTCTACAAAGACTGTCCGGATATCGAAAAGACGCTCGACGCGCTTGACTTGCGCGAGGTGGCCGAGCTGTGCGAAGAGGGCTTCCGCTTCGCGAAGGAGTATGACTACGCCCCAGCCGACGCCGAAGACGCAATCGACAACTACAAGCGTGCGCTCGACGTTTGCGGCGACATCTCCGGCAACCGCATCGCCCCCACGGCCGAGGAGACGGACAAGGTCGGCAACATCCTCAACGAGGACGGCTCCGTCACCTACGCTCCTGGCATTGCGCTTGCCATCAAGCTTTTCGGCAAGAGCGGTCTCTCCGGCGCGACGATCCCGTATTACCTTGGCGGCCTGAACATGCCTTGTACGATTCTCACCGCCTGCAACGACATCGTCAGCCGCGCCGACGCGTCGCTCATGAACATCTTCGGCCTGCAGGGCATTGCGGAGACGATCAACCAATTCGCGAGCGAAGAAATAAAGAAGGAATACGTCCCGAAACTTTGCGACGGCACGTACACGGGCGCCATGGTCCTCACTGAGCCCGATGCCGGGTCCGACTTGCAGAGCGTCAAGACGATGGCATATCAGGACGAGAACGGCAACTGGTTCGTGAACGGCGTCAAGCGTTTTATCACCAACGGTTGCGGCGACGTGCTTCTCGTGCTGGCGCGGACCGAGCCCGAGTTCAGCGACGGGCGCGGTCTTTCGTGCCTTCTCGTCGAGAAGTGCCCGCAGGTCAAGGTGCGCCGTCTCGAGCATAAGCTCGGCATCAACGGTTCGCCGACTTGCGAACTCGTCTTCGACAACGCGCCCGCGAAATTGATCGGCCAGCGCAAGAGGGGGCTTATCACGTATGTGATGGCGCTTATGAACGGTGCGCGAGTCGGCATTTCGGCGCAGGGTACGGGCATTGGCGAAGCGGCGTACCGCGCTGCGCGCGATTATGCCGCGAGCCGCAAGCAATTTGGCGTCACAATCGATACATTTCCCGCCTTGCGCGACCTCATCTCGAACATGTCCGTCGAACTCCAGGCTTCGCGGCTTCTTGCCTACTACTCCTCGAAGTGCGTCGACCTTGAGAGCGGTCTTTCCAAGAAGTTCGAGTCGCTCAAGGGAACACCCGAAGCGCAGGACATCCGCAAGCGCATGAAGTCCTACGCCGCGTTCAACAAGATGCTCACGCCGATGGCCAAGTATTACGCCTCGGAAATGTCGATGCGAGCGGCAAACGGCGCGGTCGCGGTTTTGGGCGGTTCTGGCTTCATGAAGGATTACCCGGTCGAGCGCTACCTGCGCGACAGCCGCATCACGACGATTTACGAAGGCACGTCGCAGCTACAGGTCGTGGCCGCAATCGCAGGCGTTATGGCCGGGCTCTACAAGGATGTCATCGCCGATGTCCTAGACCGCGTCGAAGTCCCGGCCGACCTTCTCGATGCGGTCGCGAAAGTGAATGCTCTCGCGGCGGAAGTAGATTCAGCTGTCGAATTCGTCAAGAACCACGCCGAGGCGAAGGTCTATCACGACCTCCACGCCCGCAAACTCGTCGATGGCGCCATTGCCGCTGTCATCGGTGCGCTCTTCATCCGCTTCGCGGCGAAGTATGAAGAGAAGAAGTGCGCTCTTGGATACTGGCTCGCGACGGCGTTCCCGACTGCAAGCTCCGAACTCGCCAAGGCCAAGGGCGGCTATTTCGCCTGCGTGCCGGATTTCGAGAAGCTCGCCCCCATGCCGGTCGTGGTTGAATAAGGACCGGGGTTCGGCTTGCCGCCATGAATAGTCTCGAGCGCCTCATACGCGATACGAGCTCGTTTCTCCCTGACGACGTGGAGGCGGCGCTGCGAAGGGCCGTGCGGAAAGAGCCGCACGGTTCTTCCGCGCATGTTGTGCTCAAAACTATTCTTGATAACGTCGCCCTCGCCCGCCGCAACCATACGCCACTTTGTCAGGATACGGGCACGCTCGTCTTCTACGTCGAGGCTGCTTTGCGCAAAAAGGCGACGCCGGAGAAAATACGCGCAGCCGTCGCAGAGGCCACGCGCCGTGGATGGCTCAGGAAGAATTGCATCGATTCCATCGACGGACGCTCGTACGACGACAATTGCGCAGAAGACGCCCCGCTCATCCATTATAGCGAAAATGTCAAAGGCGTGCGCCTGCTTATGAAGGGCGGCGGCTCGGAGAATATGTCGCGGCAGTATTCTCTGCCGGATACTTCCATCCATGCCGGACGCGATTTAAATGGCGTGCGCAATGCGATTCTCGACGCCGTCCTGAAAACACAGGGTTACGGCTGCGCGCCGGGCATCCTCGGCGTTTGCATCGGCGGGGATCGGGCTACCGGGTACGAAGTCGCCAAGGAACAGCTTCTCCGGCGGCTCGACGATATTTCGCCCGATCCGCGATTGGCAAGACTTGAAAAGGATATTTTGAAAAGCGCCAATACGCTTGGCATCGGGCCGATGGGGCTTGGCGGCAAGACGACGCTCCTCGGTGTCAAGATAGCCTCGCGTCCCCGCGTCCCTGCGTCCTTTTTCGTCACCATCGCCTACATGTGCTGGGCCTGCCGGAGAAACTAGAGAAAATCGAAAAATGATTTTCCTCCGCTATCCATTCGATGAAAAGACCGTTCGGTCGCTCAAGGCGGGCGATGCCGTTTCCATCAGCGGCATCATCCACACCGGTCGCGACAAATTCCACAAACACTTTGCCGACGGCGGCGCGATAAACGTCGATTTCCGTGATGGTGCGCTGTATCATTGCGGGCCGGTCGTTGTCCGCGATGGCGATGGCTGGCGGGTCAAAGCGGCCGGGCCGACGACGAGCGTGCGCGAAAATCCCTACGAACCCGCCTTCATCGCCAAGTCTGGAGTGCGGTTGATAATCGGGAAGGGCGGCATGGACTCTGCCACGCTTGAGGCGCTCGGGTTATATGGTGCCGTATATATCCAGGCCGTCGGCGGCGCGGCTGCGATTTACGCCGATGCGGTAAAACGAGTCGCAGGCGTCGACATGCTGGACGAATTTGGCGCGGCCGAGGCGTGTTGGCATTTCGAGGTCGAGGATTTTCGCGGCGTTGTCGCCATGGATTCCCGCGGCCGTTCCCTTTTCGACGAGGTGTATTCCAGCTCCGCCTCGCGATGCAGGGAACTGATTCAGCAAGCGCGGTAGGGTTGCGTCCAGGCGCATCGCAGGCCGCGAGGGTGCAGCCAGGCCGTGCTCACGGTCTTGCCCTTTTCTTCAACGCGGGCGCGGACATACAGGTCGTCGTCCGCCAGAGTGTAGGATGCCTTCATCGGCCGTCCGGCAGGCACTTCCACCGTCTTTGCCGCCATCCCCGCCTTTTTGTCGTAGATGGCAATCTCCCTCTGGAAACGCATCGTATCGGCGTGTTTCGCGGGGCGGACCGTAAGTTTGCCGACGGGGCGCTCGTCGAAGTCGCGTTTCGAGACGATGAAGCGGATTGTGCGAGGGACGTCTCTTGCACCGATGGTCACTTCAAGCCTCCCCTTTGACCGGTCAAACGCGACATCATCGAATTCTAGTCCTTCGCAAGCCGTGAAGTCTCCGGCGTACATCGCGTCCGCCAGCGACCCTGCGTCCAGAGACTCCGCCTTGACGAGAATCCAGGCATTGCCGGGAATGCACATATTGGCTTTCTCGCCGCGATAGTTGTGCGTGTCGTCCGTGCCTATTCCATAGAGGAGTGGCATTCCGCGCCGGGCGCGGAATGCGTTCACGACATCCCATAGGCGGTCGGTGTCGAGCCCGTCGGACGGCAGTCCTTCGGCCGGAGCGTATGGCGAGCCGCCGTTGCAGATCTCGAAAAAACGCACATCTGGCGCGTCTATCAGCACTTCCGGGCCTACGTCGTACCACGTCCATATCGGGTGGTTGAGGACGAAGATTTCGTGCCGTCCGTGTTTCGCGGCGAGCGTGGCGGTTTCGCGGCGATGTTCTTCCAGAAATGCGGCCAGCGGCTTGTCTTTTATCGTGCTGGAGAAGCCCGGCGCGGCTATGGAGGGCAGGAGTTCGGGCACGTTCACATAGTTCATGTGAAGCTGGTGGAAGCGTCCGTCGGCGAACTCCACGGAGCGCGTCGCCTCTACATCCGGGACGAGCAGGAATTCATCCGGCGTGTTGAACTTCGCCGAGAGTTCTGCGAATGTGGAAAGCCGGGCCTCCAGCCTGCCGGCGGCGTTGGTGCGCGTTGCCGCACCGGGGAACGCTTGCAGGTACGTATCGAAGTATTTGCGCCTTGCATCGCCGGAGACGTCGGCCCATTTATCGGGATTGTCCTGAAAAATGTTGTGGTCGCTCAATCCGAGGAAGTTCCATCCTCTGCTCTTGTACCAGACGATTGCCTCCTCGGGGAATGCTTTGCCGTCGGACCAGAATGTGTGGGTGTGCAGGTTGCCTTTCCACCAACGCTTGGACTTCGCGACCCCGATTTTCGGCAGTGCGCCAAACCCTGTGGCGGAGGCAAGCGCCAGCGCTCCGGCGATAAATTCGCGTCTGGTCGTTTCAATAGACATTGCGCAGACCTTTCTGTTCGCTTCATCGTATAATCAGCAAAAGCCCGTATAGCATCTTCAGTTGGAGCTGATGATATTTGAAGATGATCCAGTTGGAGTTTTCCTGCGTATCATAGACCCACTTGAGCTCGTTCAGTCCGGGCAATGCATCCTCTTCATTCAGCGCCACCGCAATCTCTTCTCCCTTTGCAGCGTTTTCGCTTGACCAGACCGTCTTGCCGTTGAACTCCAGATGTATTGGTTGTGTCTTTTCGCTTGCAATATTGCTTATCGCCGTTTTGTAGACGTAAGGATAGATTTTTGAATTCTTTGGAGCGTTGAATATGAGGGTGTTTGATGCGTAGGTTGCCGTCATCGCCCTCCAGCGGTTGGCGCTTGGATCGTTCCCGCCGAGGAACGAAACCGATGTGCCGTTGCGACCTTCCCGGAAGTCGTCGGTGTCGATGTTGTCGATTGTTTTGTAGGTGCGTCCTGCCGCCGTGTCGAGATCTGTGAACGACTGGACGCCGCCCAAATCAGCCATTATAGTCCACCTCTCATTTTCCGAGAGGATGCGATTCCAGCCTTTTGCGCAGGCGATTGCGCCGCGAAACGCCTTGCCGGCGTCATTCCCCGCGACCGCGTCAGCATTGGGATTCGGTTCGCAGCCGAAGCGCAGTTCAGTGGACTTCGTGACGATGTTTGTGAAGCCGCATAGGTCGCCGAAGTGCCTGTGGTTTATCTCCGACCTGTTGAAATATCCGCCATTGTTCCACGACGGCGTTTCGCAATACCAGATATCGGCATTGGAGAGTTTCGGGTTTGTAGGGCTGGGATAGACCGAGACGAACATGTCCACCCACCTGCCGGCGTTGATGTAGGCCGTTCCTGTGGTCGTGATTCCGTTGTTATTGTACGCCGGCGCCACTTTTGATACAAGGAGTGTTGGATATCCTTTCGTTTCACCAACGCCGCAGCGCATGCGGACGGCAAAACCGTTGGCCGTCGCGCCGTCGTTGTTGTTCCAACTCGTGTAGCCGTTCATTATGATCGTGGGAAAACTCTCTATTGTAGATACTGTCGGCTCGTCCCAGCGGAAGCGGCAGAAGAGTGTCGCCACCGGCCCGGTCACTGCTGTATCGGCCTTGCGGACATCCTGGCGATAAATCTGTCCAGTCTCTGAACCGGAAGGCTGCTGGAAGTAGAGGCAGGTCGTGTTTGCATTGGTGACGGACGGGAGAACCGGCCGCACGACATCGGCCGTGGTGTAGCCGTGTTTGACGTCGGAATTGGATGCAGAGAAAGTCAGTCCGTCGGTTGTCTTGTCGCCCGTGAAGGAAAGGTCGAATTTCAGCCCGTCGGCGGCGTCGCCGTTCTGGCGGAACTCTGCGACGAGGGCGACCGTTCTATTCGCCTTGACGGTGATTTCCGGCGTGAGAATGGACCCGGCGGCGATTGCGGAGGTGTCGCCGGTCCAGCGGTCGAAGACGTAGCCGCGTTCGCGGTCGGGGATGGCGGTGAATGTCGCCGAGGAGTCGCTAGCGGAGGTTAGGGTTGCGTAAACTGACGAGTCTGGCGTGCCAGCGTTGGCGGCGACCATGCCGCCATCTGCCGCAGTAGCGGTTGCGGCGAACGAAAGTGCATCGGTCGCTCTGTCGTATGAGTAGCCGTCCCCGAGGGTCGAAGTGGCGTCGGCTCCGTTGAAGCGCACGGCGTCAAGCCCCTCGTTCCATGAGATTTCCTCTTTAGTCAGCACTACGTTGTAAACGCGAAATGCGTGGTAGGTGCCGTTGAAGGCCGCCTTGTATTTGGAATCGAAATTGTTGTTGTTGCGATTGCTGGACTCCCACGGTTCGCCGCCGATGACGCTTTGGGCTGTCGATGAGGCATCGCCCCATGCTATCGTCGCGGTGGCTCTGTGAGTCCCGTTCTGGTAGAACTCGGGATGTTTGTTCTGCAATGCGAAGGAGAAGGAGACGAATGTATTTGCATTGCCTGCGGGGGTGATGTCGGTCCAGTTGTAGTCGCTCGCGGAGGATTCGGTTCTTGTGCGGAAGAGCCGGTATTTGCCTGCGACTGTGTTTTCGATCGAGATGTTTTTGTAGGCCGAGCCGCCGTTGTACTGGCCGAAATAGACGAAACGTTTGTTGACGAATGAAGGCTTGCATGCGACTTCTATCGTGCAATTTGTCTTGGCGATTATCGCCGCGATGCCAGAGCCGAGAGTGACGGGCTTGCAGTCGCCGGAGACGGTCCAGCCGTTCGAGCCGTTCCACGAAAGCTGCGATGCGCACGTGCCGTCGAGCGCCGTGTCGCCGACAAGGTTTTTCCAAGTCGCCGCGGTCGAGTCGTGCGTGCCTGCGCCGGCGTTGTCGATGCCGTCGTATTGCGCCGCGAGTCCTCTCTGGACGTAGGCGCGGGCTGCGGTCCCCGCCGGACACCGCCCGGCGAGCGTCAGTGCAAATATTGTTGCCACAGCCAAGTAGATTGACTTTTTCATGTTTTCGTCTTCTCCTTTTTATTTGCGTCGCAACCGGGCGACTTTTTCGCTTTCAAGCGATACTATTGTAGCATAATGCCGCAAGTTGCTCAATTATATTCTTTTTGCATTCGATTGCATATTACGCTCTTGTGCGGCATGGGGCAATTCGGTCTTGAACGCTTGAAACGTAGCGCGGCTCCGTTTTTGACGGCAACGCCGCCCGAGGCTAGACGATATCCCCGCGCAGGCGATTCCAAACGATAGTTGTGAATCGCCTGCGTCATAACTATCGTTTCGCTCGTTCATAACTGTGACTTTGCAGGTGAAAGCTGTGATTTTGGCCGGCATGACTGTGACTTGGATAGACGAAACGCGGCCATGGTGCACAATATCCTCTTGACTAAAAAACCGCGTATATGGTATCATGTTTGCGAATGGCGGCATCGCGATTCGTCTGGGCGGGCGGGTAGATGTCGCCGGTAAATCAGGAAAGCACTGAGAAAGCATCCGCAATAATGAAGCAGCGTCAGGTTATGGTGATGATAAATCCGTCGATTCCCTTGCGATTCAACGGCATAGTGCGCTATGCCCGCGAACGCGGCTGGCATTTGACGATATCCAACCGTCTTGTCCGCGCACCGAGCGGCTGGAATGGAGACGGCGCCCTTGTCACGCTGCGCGGCGACGTGTCCACATCGCGTTTTGTGGAGAGGCTGCTGAAAGATCGCATACCGGTCGTAGACCTCACATCGTATATGCCGGAGGTGGATATCCCTCGCGTAATCCCCGATTATCGCTCTGCAGGGGAAATCGCTGCATCGCATTTCACCCAGATTGGTTTGCGCAATGTCGCGTGGTTCTCGACAATCTGGACGGCGGTCCACCGCCTGTTCTTTGACGGTTTTTCCGCCCGGTGGACGCATGTCGAGAGAATCGTCCTCGCCGAACTCGTGCCGAAGACGAAACTCGACGCCGTCGACCTTTTCACGCACGTGATGGCGCCTCGCTTGAAAGCCCTCCCGAGGCCCATGGGGATTCTCACATACAATGATGAGGAGGCGGCGCGCATTCTCGCGTTGTGCCTCGAACTTGGCATAAGCGTCCCAGACGATATTGCGATTTTAGGGATAGGGAACGACAGCTTCCTTTGCGAGAACCAGCCAGTTCCTCTTTCAAGCGTAATAGACGACCTGGAGCGCAATGGTTACGAGGCGGCCGCATTGCTTGGGCGACTTATGGAATCCCCCCCGCCTCCTATGCAAGAAAGAGCGAGCGAGACGATTCTCGTTCCGTGCAAGGGAATTGCGGCGAGGCTCTCTACAGACACGCTCGCCGTGGAGAACCCGGTGTTGCGCAAGGCGCTGGTGGAATTGAAGACGCATCTAGACAACCCGCCAAGCACTGTCCAGCTCGCGGAAAAAGTCGGCGTTTCGCGCGCCACGCTGGACAGGCTCTTCGCATCCGAGTTGGGCAGCTCCATGCATGAGGAACTCCTCCGATTCCGTCTCGCAAGGGCTAAGGCAATGCTTATGGATGGTTCCGCCCCGATATACGAAATTGCCGATGCCTGCGGGTTTTGCAATGCGGGACATTTCATCAACGTATTCAAAAGAGCGACCGGCAAAACCCCGGCCAAGTGGCGCGGATAGACGTTGCCGCCGTTCAAACACGGCGGCTGTAGGCAAAATCGAAAATTGAAGTCTTTCCTTCACATGCCCCCTTGACATCCCACGGACTGATATGCTATAATATATGCCGTTTTTGCAACACTTGTCGGGGCGTAGCGCAGCCTGGTAGCGCGTTTGCTTGGGGTGCAAAAGGCCGCGGGTTCAAATCCCGCCGCTCCGACCATTTGAAATTTGGCGAAAAGCCAAGGGAAAACAAGGTTTCTGAAGTCCGCGATGCCCTGTGCGGAAGTCTGAAACGTCCTGAAAGTTGTCAATTTAGGACATTTTATGACAGTAAAAACATGGGCAAAAAAGGGGGTAAGCCTCGATTGAAGAGGGCGTTGGGGTCGATTTACGACAACAACGGGTATTGGTACTACCGGGTGCAACTGCCAGGCGAGAAGGAGCGGAAGACGATTCCGCTCAAGGCGCCGGGGGCGGTGCATGCGATGAAGACGGACCGGCCGCGCAAGATGGCGGAAGATGCCGCGCATCGTATCTGGGAAGCGGCGTGGCACGTCGCAAAGGCGAACGGGGGCGAAGCTCCGACGCTTGTAGCGGAGGCCGTGTGCGCGTTCGGCGAATGGGCCGAGGGGTATTACCGGGGTTCGAACGAGGCGGCGAATTGTCGCGGGGCGGTTCGGATCCTCGCGGAATTGTACGGCGACAGGGCGCTTGGGGAACTAGTGCACTCCGACATGATGAGAGTGCGAGACGCGCTCATAGCGCGGGGGTTGTGCCGCAAGACTATCAATAGACACATCAACATATTGACGCACCGCTTCTCGCAATGGGCGCTCGACGCCGGCGTCATAACAGCGGCGCAAAAGGTCGAAATTTCGCAATTGGCGCCGATAAAGCGCGGGCGGACGGCGGCGCCGGAGAGGCCGCCGGTATTGGCGGCAAAAGACGTGGACATAGAAGCGGCGGTCGTCGCCTCGGTGCCGCATATGGCGGCGATGATCCGGGTCCACCGTCTAACGGGGATGCGGCCGGGGGAGATATGCCGCATGAAGTGGGAAGAGATAGAGCGCGGGGACGATATATGGATATATCGCCCCCAGAGGCACAAGAATGACTGGAGAGGGGAGTTCGGCGCACCCAGGGTGGGGTGCTAATAGGGCCGAGGGCGCAAGCGATTCTAGAGGCCCTAGGATGCACACAACGCGGGTATGTATTCTCGCCGCGTATCGCGGTGGCGGAATGGGTGGCGGAAAAGAGGGCGAAAAGGACGTCGCCGTTCTATCCATGCCGCGACGAGAACTACACGCGGGCGCTGCCGTCGCCGACGCGCTCGCCCGGGGACCACTGGGGAACGTGCGAATACAACTGCAGCGTGAAAGCGGCGATCGAGCGCGGGGGCGGGGGGCATTTCACGCCGAACCAGCTGCGGCACGCGTTCGCGACGGAGGTCCGGCGGAAGTTCGGGCTTGAGGCGTGCCGCGCGGTGCTGGGGCATTCGATGGGGTCGAGCGTGACGGATATATATTCCTTCGAGGCGATGGAAGAGGAAATAATCGAGAAAGCGCGGGCGGCGGTGCTCGCGCTAGGGTGAGAGGGGAGGCCCGCGAGGGAGCGCGGGCCTCACGCTATTTCTCGCCCTTGATGCGGTAGCGGTAGACTTTGCGCGCGTCTCGGAAGAGGGAGTTGAAGTCGGATATCCAGCGGCCGGTTTCATCGAGGACGTCGGACCACGATTTGCGCTTGTCGAGCATCGCGGAAACGATGCGGTGCGGGTCGCGGACGAAGATGTTCCCGACGAAAGAGAGCGACGGAATGCTTTGGCCTTTGCCGAATTTGTAGCCCTTGACCCATTCGCCGATTGCATCGGAGGAAGTGATACCGAGGCCGTAGAGTGCGCCATACGGGCCCAGGAGCATGGCGATCACCCAGTCTTGCAGCTGCTCCTTCGGCGGCGGCTGGCCGAGAAGGGCGCGGTAGAGCTGTCCCATCCAGAAATACGCCGAAGAGAGTATGAAGTGGTTGAGGACGGTCGCGGTGGCGAAGCGCGTCCACTTGGCGGAATTGCGCGGCTCGTTGATGGCCTCGCGCAAGGCGATGATTTCGTATTGGAGATACTGCTGCTGGGTGGTGAGGAACTGGTAGATGGTGTTTCCGAGGGGGTGGCGGCGCTGGAACCCGGCGCGGTTCTCGATGCGCGAAGACTGCTGGGTGCGCTCGACGAGGATCCACGTCGCGGCCATTGCGTCTTCCTTGGAATAGCCCTGTGCGAGATAGTCGCGGTAAATGCCCTGCCCGACGACGAGCGCGGGCACGACGTCGCCGAGGCGGTTCGTGACCATTGTGGCGAGAAGCGCCTTTTTGAGAGGGCCTGGATTTTTATCCCTGAGGGCGTTTGCGATTTCCTCGGAATATCCGCCGTGCCAACGGTTGACGCGCTCCTGGGAACGCCAGATTTCGCCCATTGCTTCGAGACCGGCGGGCGAGAATGCGGATGCGATGTACGAGGCGGTCTTCTTGAGGCCGATTTCGAACGCGAAGGCGGGGATGGAGGTCGTCTGCTTGAGCATGACGCCGAGATTGCCGCCGAGGGCGCCGACGGCGGCCCAGCCGCGGACGGTGTCGGTGAAGGCGCGGACGCCGTCGGCGCCGGTCTCGGCGGCGCCGTGTCCGGCTAGGATGTCCGTGATGAACCCGAGAAGCAGGCGGCGGGCCTTGTCGCCGTGAGAGGCGCGAAGGGCTTTTTGCAATTCGCTCCTTCCGAAGATGCCGCGCAATTCGAGGCCGAGTTCGGCGTGCGCCTTCCACTGTTCGGCCTCGTGCATGCGGGCGAGGAACATCTGGAAGACGTCGGCGGAGGTATCGAAGTCGCGCAAGTTCCGGACGCGGGGCGTGAGGGACTTGGGGAAGACGGACCAGCCGACGGACGTCGCCTTTTCGAGGCCCTGCGGGTCGACGAGCATCTTCACCGGCATGTAGTTGCCGGTCTCGGCATAGACGCCGACGCCGAAAATGCGCTGCGAGATGTCGCCGAGGCTCTGGCGGTTGCGCTCGTACCAGCCGCGCATCCACGCGAGCATGTTCATATCCTCGACGGTGAGAAGGGCGGCGATTTTCTCCGCCTGGCCCTCGCGGCCGTTGGCGACGATGTTGTCCCAGTAGCCGCCGATCCACGTATCGACGTCCTCGCCGGTCTCAAGGTCGCGGACCGTGACGCGCCGGCCGAGCTGGAGGAGGGAAGCGAGAAGCTGCATGGCGCGGCCCTTCGTGGGGGCGACGGTCTTGCCGTTGTCGACCTGCCCCATGAACGGCATGAAGCGCTCGTCGACCTTCACCATGTCCCGCAGGACGGCGGCGAAAGGTTTGCCGTAGATATCCTCCGCGGCGCGGACGAGCTCCTGCGCGGCGTTGCGCTTGGCCGTTTCGGCGCGTGTGCCCGCCTTCTGGATTTCAAGTTCGATCTGCCGCAGATATTCCCCGGCGGCGGCGCGTTCGGCAGCCGGCGCGAAGCGCATCAAGTCGCGCAGCAGGTTGATGAACCCCATGTGCCCCTGGAGATAATCGTTCACGACGTCTATTAAAGAATGGCCCTCCTTGGCGAAACGCGCCTTGACGGACGGATTGCGGAATGCGGCCGCGAGGATGTTCGCGATGCGCTCGGTGCGCTTCTCGCGCTCGTTCCAGGCGTTGAAGATTTTTTCCGCGCCTTCGTCCTGCGCGTTCTCCCACCAGGCGATGGCCTCCTCAATCTGCGCGATGGGTTTATACTTGAGGGCGCCGAACTCGCGCAAGACGTTCAGCTTGAGCGTGTTCTCGTTGATGATGCGCGAATCGGCGCTGTCGGCGTCGAATTCGTCGAACTCCTGGGTCGCGGCGGCGATTTCCTTCTGGAGTTCCGCCGATTCGAGCATCGCCGCTTCGGGCGTGAGCCAAATTGCGTGGCGGGCGTAGCGCGCCATGCGCTGCAGGACGGCCGGGACGCGGCGCTTGAGTTCTTCGACGGCCGGGTCGAACTGTCCGGACGCCTCGAACTTCGTCTTCAGGAACGTGGAAAGCTGCTCGCACAACTCCTGCGCGGTCTGGCGGATGCGCTTGGCGTTGATGAGCTGGCCGAGGAACGTCGCCTCGCCCTCGATGCCGCGCGCGGTGGGGCAGTTCTCGAGCTTGGCGATATGGTTTCTGACGGTCTCGCGCATTCTCGAATAAACGAGGTCGTCCGCAAGTTTTGAATAGATGTTCGAAAGCGTCTTGCGAAGGAACTGCAGGGCGACGGCGTGGCTGAAGGGGTTGTATTCCTTGCGGAAGCCGTGCTTCGCGTTCCAGTATTCGCGGCACATGTCGACGAGCTTCATCGCGAGGGCGTGCGGATCTTCGAGGGAAAGGGGCGGGAGTTCGGGCTTGGCGTCTTCTTCCGCTTCGCCCGCGCCTGCCTCCTCTTGCGCGGCGGCGTCCTTCTTCTGCGCGGCCTTCTGCTCCATGCGCTTCTTGCGGCGCTCTTCGTCCTTGAGCTCCATGCGCTTCAAGTACGGGTTGTTGGCAAGGCCCTCGATGGTGGAAGCGAGATCGAAGCCGAAGAACGATTCGAAGAGCGACGCTTCCATGCCGGTCTGGACCTTCACGGCGTCGGCGAAAACCTTCGCCTGGCGGTTGCGTATCTCCTGGGAGACTCTTTGGCCGAACGCGCCGAGGTTGCGGCCGCGCAAGGCCTCGTCGCGGATTTCGCCCGCGAACGCCTCGCGCGCATCGTCCGGAATGTGCTTGACGATCGCCGATTCGGTGACGCCGCGATTCAAGTCTTCCTTGATGCGCTTTGCGTAGGCCTCGGCGCGGTTCTTTATGCCGAACGCCATTCGCGCGAGATCCTCGCGCTTGCGATCGGGGTAGATGTCGTGGAGTTTTTCGACGACGGTAGACTCCTTGACGCTCTTCGCGCCGGAGACGGCCATCTTGCAGGCGAGCGCGGCGGCGTAGAGAGAGACGTCGTCGAGCCGGTTCATCTGCTGGTAGAGGTTTTTCGGGTCCTTGAGGGGCTGGCCGTCGAAAGCGAAAGGCCGCTTGGCGAACGACGCGCGCGGGGCAATGGACGGGGGCGTCGCCCCCGAACCCCCTTGACGGGACGCGGCGGATATGGTAGAATGTGCGCCAAACTCTTCGCCATTATTTGTGGAAAGGATTTGATAGCCCCCATGGCTACCCGCGTTGAGCGCGGAGGAAAGCGAAGAGTTGTCTTTTATATCTACGATATCGTAGATATATTCGACGCCCTTTCGAGTGTAAGAAAGCAATTTTGCCGAATACCCGCGTGCGACTTCGTGACCCTTTACGCCAAAGTTGATGTTGCGATAGTAATACACGCCGTCTTCGCGTTCTTTGTCTCTCGCAGAGTCCGGCGAGCGGTCGCTGGACACGGTAATCAGTTCGTCAAAGTGCCGAGCCAACTTCCCGCGAAGCTTGCGCAAGCGTTTGTTGCGATAGAGTTGTTCCGCATTATTGGAGCGCGTGTATTCCTTGGGCAACTCCTTCCCTATTTCGATTCTCGCACTATCTGCAAGCGATATAGCGCCACTACCAACCAAAGCCGAGAGATTCTTGCGAACGGCGTTTTTGTCGCTCCAATCGTCATTTATCTGACGGTCTAACAAAACAAAACGCTCGCCGGAGGTAGTGCTGGCGACGGAGAAGCGGATGTCTTCGCGCTGCGGGTTGAAACGCTGCGAGAGCGGTATCACGTTCCCCGCGTCGTCGTACGTCACGGTCGCAAGCTTGCTTCCGCCAGGCGCGTTCGCATAGACGTATTGCCGTCCATCGTCGTAGCCCCATTCACGGGCGTCGTTCGCGTCCCACCAAAGATGTTCGGGCTTTACATCCTCTCGAATGATTTTGTAATTTCCTTCGCCAAACCTGCTTTTGCCGTGATTCTCCGCGTATGTCTTGGACGGCGACACCCATTCGCCGCCGCTTTGCAGTTGGGCGGCTTTTACGTCTTTCGGAACGGCGCGATATACTGTGACAAGCGGCTTTGCCCCGGATTGAATGGCTCGGATTGCGCGAGCAATTTCCGCATGGGCTTCGTTTCCCGCTGTATCATTGTAGCCGTAAAGACGCGGACCTCTGTCGCTCCAATAGTCTTCCGGCTGCGCCGAAATGCCATGTGCAATAGCCCAAAGGTTCGCATCATAGCCATCTTCGTTTACCGCCTCGCGCAGCGCGTCGAGATTCTTGAAATCTTCTGTTTCCACGGAAGCGGAAGGCGCACCGTGCGCGTCCAAATGTTCTCGTCTGTCCGTGTAGCCATTGCGCTCCCATGCTGCTTTGAGAAGCCTCTGCGCGGCCTCAATGTCGCCGCGCTTCACCGCGTCCATGTATGCCGCGTCCTCCTCCGGCGTCACGGTGACGTAGGGGCGCTCTGGCTGGCCGCTCGACGAGCGACCTTCACGAACACCCCCTTGACGCGCGGCGGGGGAGTATGGTATAATCTGTTGTGTCATCCCTTCTGGGGTGACTACATTGTCGCGGCTTGCCAGAGTGCGTAAGGTTGACGTGGTCCCTTCCTCTAGGTTTAGAGCCGCGACTTTGTTTCCATCAATGAAGACAGGGCATCCCGGGGTGTTTGCAAGGCGAATATATTCTTGCTCCAGATGCGGTTCGCGTGCATATGCGCTGACGAGGAATATCGCTTCTCCCGACTTGCGTTCTTCCAAGTCGAACCTCGCCATTACCGGCTTGACGATGCCAGAGTCTGTCTCGCCCATCGCGTCTGTGAGAACGACGAATGATGCATCGCCGTCCCTGAATACTGCGACCGGCGCATTGTATCGCATGGGGAGCTCGGCAATGGCGGCCGGGTCGAGGTGGTGCTTTTCATTCAATTTGCGGACATTCGCGACTTCCGTCACTACCCGCAAGTTGGGCAGTCCGATCGCTGCGAAGAACGGTATGTCTTCACTGAAAAGGATTTCCTTGTGCCGCTTGTCCTGCTTTACATCCGGGTTTTCCTTCGTGCGCTTCACGAGCGCCGCGTCGATGTCGCTGCGGAGGTTGGGGTTGATGCGAATGGAGAAGCGCTCTGGGGAAACACCCCCTTGACGCGCGGCGGCGGATTGTGGTATAATCTGCGGCGTTGAGACGATGTCGCCCAGGCGTATCGTTTCAGCGGCGGACGTTTCATAGTCGCTGGCAAGCTCCACGCCGTTACTGGCGCGACTTGCGGACAGCACGGCGTCCGCAATTTTTGTTTTCAAGGTCTGGCCTTTGAAGCGCGTCTTGTCCGGATCGTTTTCCGGAATGTCGAGTTTTAGTTCGACGCCGTATACGCCGTCTGCGAGACGTATTGCAGCGGTGTAGACGAATTGGCCGATGAGGTGCGCATGCTTCTCTTGTCCGTCGTTTGGCTCGAAGCGCGTGTAGTGCGCGTTCTTTACAAGCGCGTCTAGCGCATGAAGGACACGGCGATGCTTGCCGCGCTTCTTCATGGCAGCTTCAAGGCCTTTGTTTGTGAACACTGCGAGCGTTCCGTCGGAGTCGATTGTCACCTCGCGGCCCATGTATCTGTCGCGGATGTAGTTGCGGATTTCGGCGGTGGCGAGGTTTTTGAAGATTGGCTCGATGCGGCCGTCGACGACGGCGACCTGCGCATCCGGATTGAACACTCGGGTGACTACGGAGAAACGCTGCTCGCCGTCGGTCCATTTGTGGTCGACGCGGATGTGCTCGTCGGAGAACGCGACGTAGTTCCAGCCCGCCTTGTCGCCGTCCTTCACGCCCTTGCCGCCGTAGCTGTCGACCGGGTATTTTATACCGTCGATGCCCGCGTCTCTCAACAGCTCTGACGCGAACTTTGGCGCATCTTGTGACGAGACGCCGTATTCCCTTTTGCCGAAATTTTCAAGGTTTATATAAATATCTTTTCCAGTCAAGCCAGATTTCACAAACGGAGCCGAATTTATCGTTGGGTCGTAGTTTGCAATTTCCTTGGCTATCCATTCAATTTGCTTGCTCGTCACCGGCTCGTACCACTTCAGCAAATGGCTCTCGTCGCCCTCCGCCCGGTTCGTGAAGAACGTCTGCTCGTAGAGGTTTGAATGTGATGCAACAACCTCGTAGTCTCCATTTTCAAGGCTTTCGATGTCCTTTTGATCCCATCCGTTTTCTTTTGCTTCTTTCAATGCAGATTCTATTGGGTTGCGCGATGAGAAATTGTTCCTTATGAGGCCGGCAATCTTATCATTCCACGGCTTGACAACGTTCCCGTGCCGCCTGATTTCAAGACCAGATGGCATTGCGTATTTTTCCGCGACGCCGCGCACGGTGGAGCCGTACAGCCCCCAGCCGTAGACCTGCGAGCCCTCGCCGGTGCCGATATGCTTGACGCTCGGCCCGTCGTCCACTCCGCCCTGGCGCGAGCGGTTCGCGTAGTCCGCCGCGCTGCCGGTGTAGACGGGCGCGACGGAGAAACGCTCGGCGCCGGGCGACGTGTCAAGGTCGAGGCGCGACGCTCTGCGCATCCCGGCGAACGACTCGCGAACGTCTGCCGCACCCCCTTGACGGGGAGCGGCGGAGTATGGTATAATCTGTGGCGTCGATTGCCAGAGCGTGAAATCGCCAGGCGTCGATACATGGTCGCTGGACGCTTGGGGTCTTAATAGAGAATCTGTCTCTTCCTCAAGATTAAGTCCAGCGATTTTGTTTGCATCGAGGTAGCGCAGTTTCTTCCGCCATGACGTGTAGGCGGCTTCGTTCTTTGGGGAGCGGGAGTATGCGCTGGCGATGAATCCCTCGCCGTGCCTAGAGGGTTCGAGCCAAATCATCACCGGCTTTAGTTGCGTATTGCCTTTTTCGTAAGGGGCGAGGGCGTCGGTGAGAATGACGTGTGCGCCGCTGCCGTCGACGTCGAGGAACACGGCTGCGGGCGCATCGGAGAGTGTGGGCAGACTTGCGATTTGCTCTTGCGTGAGGAAGTGCTTGTTTGCCATCTTCCTGATGCGTTCGGCTGTCGTGAAGATGCCGTCCATGCGAACGCCGAGGAAAGAGAGGATGGGGAATCCCTGTGCGAAGCGGACAGGCGTGCCGCCGGATTTTGAGTAGAAGCCGTCTTTGTTGCGGCTGAACGCATCGCTGACTTCTTGAGTGAGGTTGGGATTGATGGAAACGACGGAGAAACGCTCGGCGCCGGGTGACGTGTTCACTTGGTCGGCGGCGGGCCCGCGCCATTCCCCCGTGGCGATCCATGCGGCGACAGCGCGGGCGATAGCCGCCTCGCGCTCCGCCGTGAGTTTGTCGGAGAAATACACGTGCTCGGTCAATTCCACGTCGCGGTCGGCCTTGAACGGCTTGTCGCTCGTTTTCACGACAATGGACGTCTTCACGGCCGCCGTGTTGCCGTGTTCTCGGTATTGCGCAGCCGTTGCGCGATGGTTGGCTATTCGCAGCGAGAGGGTTTTCCCATCTTCGTGCGCGATGTCGAAGTATTGCGTCTTGTCGGGGTTTGTCTCCGTCGAGCCAAGCGCGTGGACGAGCCCGGTCAAAAATTCCGCTGGACTTTTCACCCCGTCTTTTGATACAATATCCGCGAATTTCGTCACCGGACCGGCGCTTTCTAGCGTCAAGGGGATTGAAGTTGCACCACCGCTAAACTGCACCGGCGGAGTCTGGTCCGATTCCGATAGCGGCCCTTGGGCGGTGGTTCCTTTTTGCCTCGCGATGGAGAACCTGACGATTTGCTCGTTCTCCGGCACGTCCTCGGTCTCCCACGGCGGGACGGCCGCGCCGCGCTCTCCGGCGAACGACGCGCGCATGTCGTCCTCCGCGCCGTCGAATGCGCCCGTGTTGTCCGTCGCGCTCTTCGCCTGGGCGGAATTGCGAACGTAGAACACCGTGCCCGGCTCTTGCGCTTCGGCATCGTCTGTCCAGGAGTCCTTGACGTTTTTGAAAACGACGCCGCCATGCTTCTTCGCTTCTTCGCTCGCAACGACGGCGCGCGTTGTTTTTCCGTATGGCGTGTCGAGTTCGTCCCACTTGCGGCCCTTGCAGTCTACGACCAGCGGATTCTTGATGTCGAGAAAACATTCCAGCACCCGTTCGCCGTTCGCGTAGCCGTCCGCGTTCATGTAGTCGTCGGTGAAGAACGCACCCCCTTCGAATGCGTTGAACTCCGCGTTCGTCCCGTGGTACACTACCATCGGCTCGCCGTTCTCGTCCACGACGCAAGAAGCCCCCTTGACAGATTCAAGGATTTTTGATATCCTATCATTGTCGCTCGCGTCGAGGGGCTGTCCTTTTGCGATGGCTTCATGTATTCCGCGGGCGGCGATTTTTTCAACGCTGACGCTTTCCACGCTGTAGAAGTTCTGCGCGTTTCGGTCAGGATAGCGCTTGCTCGTTATCTTCGCCAAATATGATTGGTCGTTGAATGTGAACACCGCGCCGTATTTCATGTATGCGTCGATGTCTCGCGAACCGTTGCGCGGTTTTTCTTCGAACATGAAGCGCGAGCGCGAAACCAATCGTTCGATATTGGCGAGAGCTGCCCAATGCGCAGGCTTGTCTGACGATTCCTTTTCCGCTTCTTTGCTGTAAGCCTTCGCGGACTGCGAAACGAAACGCAACACCGAACCATCGTCTGTCGTCAATTCTGCGTTCCGGGCCATCAGTTCTTTGAATGCGGCTTTTGCTTCTGCGATTCCGGCCGGCGCGATTTCGGCCGCCGCCTCCCAGTCGCCGAACCACGCCTTGAACGCGGGGGTGCGCACGAGCACCCACTGCCGTTCGTCGAGAAGCGTCGGGCGGACGTTCGGCGCCTTCATCCAGCCGCGCTTCTTGGTGCCGTCCGCGTTCGTGTAGCGCGCGACCACCGCGTCGTAGTCGCGCCGCAGCGCATCCGCCGCGAACGACGCGCGTATGTCGCCCTCGCCGCCGTCGAACGCGCCCGTGTTGTCCGTCGCCGACTTGATTTGCGTCGGCTCGAAGGCGACGGCGACAAAGGACCCGTCCGCACCCCGGACGAGAACTGCGTCCGCCTTCAAGACGTCGGCACGGTCCATTATTTCGTCCATGTTGTCGTCAAGGTATGCCGTGGCACTGTCGTTGGCTTCAAAATCGGCATTCCCTTCGCCAAGCCAGCGTCCAATGGGATAACCTGCCGCTTCTGCTTCCTCGCGCTCCGTTTCAATATCGTAATCGAGTTCGCGCAGTTCATCACGCACATCAACCACATATGGATTGCGCGTATTGATGAAAAATGCAGCAGGAGACCCGACCCCGTAGTTTTCGGCGACTTCCTTGTTGGCAAAGAAGAACCCCTGTCTGTTTTTCAGATAGGTTCCTTGAGACGCCGTGTTCGACTTGCCGAACACGGCATTTCCCGGCGCCTCCGCGAGCGGATTCCATCTGCTTCCATGATACACCACCAGCGGCTCGCCGTTTTCGTCGACGGCGCGAGAAGCCCCCTTGACGGCGAAGAGATTTTTTGCTAAACTTTTCAGCGAACCGAGAGGTCGGGCCACCTTCGCCCCGTCAGGGGAAAGACCCGTATCGTCAAGCCTCTCGGCTTCTTTCTTTATTTCGTCCAGCAGCCCGACTTCGTGCAGATAGAAATTGTTGTCGCCGTTTGAGTGGCGACGCACTACCACGAATGCGACATGTGCCGTTCCGCCAATGGAAATTGGCGCCGCAATCACGGCAGAGTTGTATCCGCGCTCCTTCCAATTTTGCTCGTTCGACACGACACGGCCATTCGCTATTATCTCCGGCAGGTAGTTGAACGCGGCAATCTTCGTCCGTCCGACTCCCTTGAAGATGCTGTCGTGAATGCCGCTTCGCGTAATATTGACCTTTCCTATATCGGCATTCTCCGCCGACGAAACACCACGATTCTTGAAGAACTCGACAACGGCATCTTCAAGGTCGCTCCTTGCCACGTTCTCGTATTCGTGCCCCGTCGCGCTTGCGACCGGCTCGCCCTCAAGCCATTTCTGAAGTTCCGCCGCCTCCCAGTCGCCGAACCACTCCTTGAACGCGGGCGTGCGCACGAGCACCCACTGCCGCTCGTTCAGTTTCGTGGGCTGGCCGTTCGGCGCCTTCATCCAGCCGCGCTTCTTGGTGCCGTCCGCGTTCGTGTAGCGCGCGACAACTTCGTCGTAGTCGCGCCGCAGCGCGGCGGCTGAAACGGAGAAGCGTCCTTCAGCCTCCGCCTCTTCGCGGGCGATAGAGTCCGCGATGTTGCGCATGAGCGCCTCGCGCGAAATCGGCGGCTCGCCGAAGAGGTCCACGCCCGATGGGTCGATCTTGTCGACCTGCTCGAAGTAGCGCGTGAAGAAGTCGACGACGTGCTTCTGCGCCCGCACGCGCCCGGCCTCCGTCTCCGCGTCTTCCGAATCGAAAGAACGCAACTTGCGCGAATCTGCAAGTAGCTGGCCCAGCTGCTTGGCCGCGTCCGACGGCTCTTCGAACAGATCCCCTTGCGAGATGTATCGCTCCCACGAGACGCCGTGCGCACGGTTGCCGTCCGCGTCGAGCTTGTACCAGTATTTGCGCGACTTGCCGGCCTTGACGCGGGCGGTCTTGTCCTGGCGCAGCCACTCGGCGTATTTCGGCATTATCTCGGCGAGTGCGCCGCGCAGGTCGTAGGCGGAGAAGTCCGCCGAAAGGAGTTTCGCGCCTGGATGCATGAGACGCGGCGCCATGCGCGTAAGCGCGCGCAATTCGTTTTCGACGTCGAGATCGTCGCGGCGCGACAAAAGCGAACCGGCGCTGCCGAGGATGTTCACGACAATCGCGTTCGCAAGGCGCTTCTGCCCCGCGTCCGTCAAGAGTTTCGTCGACGGGTCTATCATCCCCTGCGCCCCCGATTCGCGCGCGAACGCGTTGATCGCCTCGCGCGAAGAGTCGGTGTCTATGCGACCGTCCGGCGTGAACGCGAAATCAGGCGCGATGTTCAGCTTCTCGATGAGGTCGGAGTCGTTCTTCGCCTGCTCTTCGACGTTCATCCCCCGGTTGATGGATTCGTTCGTCTGGCGCACTACGTCGTATATCGTCGCATCCCCGTCCTTCGATTCGATGCTCCTCAAGACGAAATGGACAATCGGGTTTTCGACGCCCTCGCGCACCGTGATGCCGCGCCGCCGCGCTTCTTCCAGCATGTATGCGCGGACCGCTTCCGCGTTGCCGTTCTCGTATGCCTGCGAAATTCCGGAAACGCGCGTATTGCCGATGAAGACGTCGCCGTTCGGCAGCGCCCATGTGAAACCGTTGTTCGCGCGCGGCTGCACCGTCCCCACTTGCAGCGGATCGGGCCCGGACGCGATTTCCAATACTTTCTCTTTGCCCTCGTTCGTCTCGCCGCGATTTTGCAGGCGCGGGTCCGTCAAGTTGCCTTTGTAGGACGTGTGCAAGTCCGCCGCGTCGCTGACGACGAGCTCGCCTACGAGCGACACGCCATTGCCCGCGCTTATTCTGTAGAAGCGCTGGTCCGGCACGTTCGGACTCGCCGGATTTTCAAGCGTCGCTTCCGGCGCGGGTTTTGCTTCCGGCCGTGTCGCGGCCGGCGCTTCCGCCGTAACGCGCGGCGGATTGACCACCCGCGGCCGTGCCCTTGACGCGCGCGTCGGCGAGATCGTTCAGGCGACCGGCCAAGGCGAGCTCGCTCATCTTGCGCTCGTCGCGCACTTCGCTTGCGCGATGGGTGGCGACCCATTCAGGATCCTCGCAGAGGAACATCCCCTCTTCGACGAGTTGCGCCTTGATCGCGGACATATCGGTTTTGTCGACTATGCCGAAAACGTCCGCGTTCACGCCGAGGCGCGCGGGCGCGAAGGGCCCGGCGAGCTTGTTCCTGAGCCATACGAGCTCCGACATCGGCAGCGAGAGACGGCGCATAGAGCCATAGGCGGAAAGAGGCGTCTCGCCTTGCCGCGAAAGCTCGCTCGACGCGGCGATGGCGCCGGGAGTATCCTCGCCGCGCCCGGCGTCGTGGGCGACGCGCGTCCCGGCGATGAAGACTGCAGAAGTATCGCTGTCCGCGCCCACGCCTCCGCGCGCGAAGTTAATGTCGTCGTTCCCTTTATCGAAAGTCCCGATGTTGTTCGTGGCGGACTTGATCTGCGTCGGCTCGAAGGCGATGAAGCTCTTGCCGCCAAACTCGGTATCATCAAGGGCGATTCCATCAAAACCTTGCGACTTCAATTCCTCGATGTATGTTTGCGCATCCCTGCCCTCCATTGATTGCCACAATTCGTCCAGAGTGGTTTCGTAAGGGTTTTCAATGCGCAAATATACCTCCATCGACTTTGATGCCGCCATTTCCCGCTTTAGGTTCTTTGTGTTGAACCAAAAGCCAAGGCGAGCGAGTTGACTGGCAACTTCATCCGTGGCATTTAGATCGGTATTGCTTCCGAGTCGCGCTCTGTCGAAAACCGTAAAGTCGTTGTCTGTCGCGTGCCAGACGACCAGCGGCTCGCCGTTGCCGTCGACGACCTTCGAGTTGGCGAACCACCGCTTGAACTGCTGCGAGTCGATTTGTGCACCTACCCCCTTTACAGGCGAGCCGAAATCTGCTATACTATGCATCGTTGCCTTTGGCAACGCTTAGCAATTGGCGCTCTGACTTGCCAAAGAAGAACGCTTTGCGAGCCAGGCGGTTTGAAATCTGCCTGGCTTCGTTGCTATCAACGTAGAACACACTAATCTTGCCGTCTACTTCATCGCGTAGCGCTTTTGCGATCTTTTCGCTCCAAAGATTATTCTTGCCGAATGCGGATTTTGCGATGTTTGCGGTGATAGGGCCGCCATTCGAGCGCCCTATCCCGTTTATCTCGACAGGCGTAATTACGGTGTGGCCGTTCTTGTCTTGCATCTTTAGAATGGCAACGACACTGCTTGAAGGATTGCTTTCGTTTGCGATTATCATCATCGGTTTTGCAAGCAACCTGGGTAGAGACTTCAGCCGCTCGCCAAGTCCGTGCATGTTGCCAGCCTTGACACCATCCGTATTGCCAAAGTAGCAACTTAAAACATGCTGCTGGTTCATCATGATTGGCAGCGCAGGCATCCCGATATCCCTGAATACGGATGGTGTTCCGGATATGAAAACATGTTCGTCCGATACCGGCTTCCTGTTCTTTACGATCTTGTCGACTGCATCATCGAACTTGACTTCGTAATATCTCTGTTTGCCGTCGCCGAGCGACGATGGCTGCACGCCGTTCGGCTTCTTTACATTCACGCCGCCTCTGGCGAAGCGAATGTCGTTCTTCGTGTTGTCGAACCTCTGCGAGAGCGGTATCACGTTCCCCGCGTCGTCGTACGTCACGGTCGCAAGCTTGCTTCCGCCAGGCGCGTTCGCATAGACGTATTGCCGTCCATCGTCGTAGCCCCATTCACGGGCGTCGTTCGCGTCCCACCAAAGATGTTCGGGCCTTACATCCTCTCGAATGATTTTGTAATTTCCTTCGCCAAACCTGCTTTTGCCGTGATTCTCTGCGTATGTCCTGGACGGCGATACCCATTCGCCGCCGCTTTGCAGTTGGGCGGCTTTTACGTCTTTCGGAACGGCGCGATATACTGTGACAAGCGGCTTCGCCCCGGATTGAATGGCTCGGATTGCGCGAGCAATTTCCGCATGGGCTTCGTTTCCCGCTGTATCATTGTAGCCGTAAAGACGCGGACCTCTGTCACTCCAATAGTCTTCCGGCTGCGCCGAAATGCCATGTGCAATAGCCCAAAGGTTCGCATCATAGCCATCTTCGTTTACCGCCTCGCGCAGCGCGTCGAGATTCTTGAAATCTTCTGTTTTCACGGAAGCGGAAGGCGCACCGTGCGCGTCCAAATGTTCTCGTCTGTCCGTGTAGCCATTGCGCTCCCATGCTGCTTTGAGAAGCCTCTGCGCGGTCTCGATGTCGCCGCGAGCGAGCGCGTCTGCATAGATGCGGTCGCGGGCTTGCGCTTTGAATGTATCGCTGCCGGAGTAATTGTAGGCCATCGCGCCGGCCGTGTCGTGATACTCGCCCGTCGCGATAAACTCGCCGATGTCGCGTAAAATGTGAGGTATCTGCTCTGGATGATGTGTAAGATAATCTCTTTTGAATACAGCCTCTACAACATTCTTCGATTTGTCGGCTTTAAATTTATTATAGTTCGACGGCTGGCGTATGACTATACTAAGATTGTTCCCTTCTCTGAAGAAAGATGCAGAAGCGGAATGATCGGATGCGCGTGTCGTAGCGGTTCCATTCTCCTGATAGTATACGCTTGCGCCATTGTTTACCCGCGAAAACCCGCATCCCCACAACTGGGAAACAAGATTTTTCGCTGTCACTTGCACATGCAAGTTTGCAGAAGGGCGGTTGTTTATTGCGGCTTCCGCCAAGTTCCGGATCGCATTAAATACCCCCTTTACTTTAGCAGGGCGATTTGCTATAATAATTTTGTCAAGCGACTTGAGGACGGCATGGGTGGCGGTTGCGCCACTCGGGAGGCTACCGGCGTTTCCGGTATTGGTTAAAGCTCCTTTGGTCGCTTGATTGCTTTTCTGCAAATAAGGCCTGTCGTTCTTCAGGTCTTTCACGCTGAAGACGTTTGACGTATCGACCGTTCCCGACTTGACGTTCACGCCGCCGCGGGAGAATTTGGGGTCGCCTTCGTCGAGCATGAGATCGCGAAGGTGCTGGTCGTATTCCTCGGGCGTGTGGCCCTGGGCGATGAAGTTATTGTAGTAATCCAGCTCGCGTTCTTCCTCCGGGGTGAGGCCGCCTTTATTCTTCCAGACGCGGTATGCGTGGCGCTCCTGAAGGGCCTGTTCGGCGAGGTCCTGCGCGGACATAATATCGCTATCCTGCCAGTCGTCTGCCGGTCCGCGGAACTGGTTGAGGTAGTCGCGCACGACAAGAGAGCTGTCGCCGTGTTTGCGCGTTTTCTTGCCGAGCAGGAACATCTTGTCGTCGTTCGGCAGATTGCGGATGTAATCCTCGAGCTGGTCGTTCCTAGAGAGGCCCGGGAAGATGGCGTGGTGGTGGGAGAGGTAGAAATGGAGGGCCGGGTATTGGTCGTCGTGGAGATCGAGGAAACGATGGAGGCCGAGATGCTTCTTGCGCTGCACTGGATTCATGGAGTCGACGAGCTTGGTCGGGGTCCTGGGGTCGAACTTGGATTTGATTATCTCGTCCGCGGCGCGATCGCGGAAGGGGTGTGCGAAGCCGAAGTCGTCGAACGCGCCCGTGTTGTCCGTCGCCGACTTCGCCTGGGCGGAATTGCGAACGTAGAACACCGTGCCCGACTCTTGCTCTTCGGCGTCGTCTGTCCAGGAGTCCTTGACGTTTTTGAAAACGACGCCGCCATGCTTCTTCGCTTCTTCGCTCGCAACGACGGCGCGCGTCGTTTTCCCGTATGGCGTGTCGAGTTCGTCCCACTTGCGGCCGCCGCAGTCTACGACCAGCGGATTCTTGATGTCGAGAAAACATTCCAGCACCCGTTCGCCGTTCGCGTAGCCGTCCGCGTTCATGTAGTCGTCGGTGAAGAACGCACCCCCTTCGAATGCGTTGAACTCCGCGTTCGTCCCGTGGTACACCACCATCGGCTCGCCGTTCTCGTCCACGACGCAAGAAGAATTTTTTGCCGCTCCCTTGAAGTCCGCGAGATATTTTGCTAAAATATTGTCCGTAATGCGTGGAAACTCCCTCTCGCCCACCGATGTAGTGGATTGCGACAAAGTTTCCGCGCCATTTTCTTTATACAGTTCTACGTTGCTTACGAACGTTGAATGAACGGCGTTGGGGTTGTGCAAAAGGCCGCGGGTTCAAATCCCGCCGCTCCGACCATTTGAAATTCGGCGAAAAGCCGCCTAAATCGTCCGATGGGGTCGATTTACGACAACAACGGGTATTGGTCTACTGTGTGCAACAACCAGGGAAGTTAATCGTTCATGACATCCGAGAACGAACGCCCCTCCAGTATTCGCGGCACATGTCGACAAGTTTGAGCGCGAGCGCGTGCGGGTCTTCGAGGGTGAGCGGAGGGAGTTCGGGCGTTTCGTCCTCCTTGGCATCTAGCGCTTCGGCGGCGTAGAGAGAAACATCGTCCAGTCGGTTCATTTGCGATCGAAATAGGAGACGAGGTGTTTATGTATTTGTTCCACGCTCTCTGCAGCACGAGACGATTGTTGTAATCAATGTGCGCATCAGGAGTCTTTTTTATGGTATAATATTGCTTGCTCATCGGACCGGGGGATATTATGCGCAAATTATCGGCTTGTCGGGCATTGTTTTTGTGACTTTTTCCATTCTTGCCCAGACCGGTTCTCGTTGATGGTTTCTTCATGGTGTCAGACCTCCTTTTCCGATCGTAAAAACCCTACCCGGTAGATTATACAATTTTCCAAAGTAAATGCTGTTGTCTTGCCCACTTGACCCGCAGAGCGGGGAAATGGTATAATGTAGATATGAAGAAAATTGCTAGTTTCATGTCGGTGGCGGTCGTTGCGGCGATGGCCTTGGTTTGTGGTTGCGATAATTCGGGCAGCGGAGTGCGCAAGTTCGTTGTCGGCTTCGACGCCGACTTCCCGCCTTACGGCTTCAAGGACGGCGCCGAATACAAGGGCTTCGACCTCGACCTCGCCCGCGAAGTCTGCGTACGCAAGGGTTGGGAATTCGTCGCCAATCCCATCAATTGGGATGCGAAGGATATGGAGCTCAACTCCGGCGCGATCGACTGCATCTGGAACGGCTTCACGATGCAGGGGCGCGAGAACGCTTATACGTTCAGCGTGCCGTATGTCGACAACTCCCAGGTGGTGCTCGTCCGCTTCGATTCCGGGATTGATACTCTCGCCGCGCTCGCAGGTCGCGTTGTAGGGGTCCAGACCGATACGCCCGTGCAGAAGGCGCTCTCGAACTCTGGAGAGAAGGCGGAACTCGGCGCAACGTTCAAGTCGCTCGTTGTCATGCCCAATTACAACCAGGCCGTCCAGGAGCTTGAAATGGGCGGTGTCGATGCCGTCGCGCTCGACATTGGCGTTGCAAAGAAGAAAATGTCCGATATGCCCGGCAAGTTCAAAATGCTCGACGAAATCGTCATGACCGAAACCTACGGCATTGGCTTCAAGAAGGGCAACGTGGCTCTCAAGGACGAAGTGGAGGCGGTTCTCAAGCAACTCGCCGCCGACGGCACGATGGAGAAACTTGCGCTCGCCTACGGTCTCGAGCCGAA
>DFGB01000001.1:0-3348 GCA_002371135.1 Verrucomicrobia bacterium UBA3761
CTGAGCCGGGCCCCCAGCGGAAGCCGAGGCGTCCATGCTGTCTTCGGCGCAAGCGTGAATGGTGTGGTTCCAAGGCATCTGACGTCGGGATGCTGGATGTTTGAGTCCGGTCTGAGCCAGAAAATGGCCGATTCGACACCTGGGTCGCGCGAAGCGATTCCGAAACGCGAACCGTCCGAAAGCATCCAGTAGTTCTCCACCGGCCCTTTCCACAAATCCGGCACCACCTCGTGGTCGATCTCCGGCTTTTCTTCGGCGGCGAACGGTCTCATCATAAGATGGCGAACGTCTATGGGGTTTTCGCCGATGTTTTCGAGCTTGACGATTTCGGCGAGTATTTCTTCTTCGCCCGGCGCAAGCGAAAGCCGTGTCGTTATCGCTACGAACGGTCTGCCGCCACCTCCCTCCGCGCGTATGGTCGCAGAGACGATGCCAGTCCCTGCGTCGCGTGAAAAATCGACTTCTGTGACGCGCGTCATGCCGGTCCAGCGCATCGCACCGTCCTTCCGGTGTTCCAGCATCGCGCTCCAGCGCCCCGCCGGACGTCCGCCGAAGGCGATTTCGTCCGCCATCAGCCAGGAACCGATGCGGCCGGAAATCCGCACCTTTCCGTTGTCAAGCGTCCATTGTCCATTTGATGCAGGCGGAATGAAGTTCACCGCGTTCGGACCTTCGGCGGCCTGCGGTTTTCTTGCGAAGTAACGTTCGCGCTCGGAAGCTGAAACAGTCTTTTTCTCGCATAGATCGGGACGAGGTCTGATTATCGCATCCTCGCAGGAAGTCCCTTCGCGATGGATTTTCACGGCCTTCGCATGCGTCCTGGCAAACATCTCGACGAGTTTTTCGTAAGGTTCGTTGTGCAGATTGACGAGTCCGTAGTTGCTGTTTTCGTGAAAATCCTTGTTGAATCCGAGCGGAGGATCGTCCTGCCACATGAAATAGTCGTGTCCGATCATGAACGGGAGCGCCAGCACCGTCTTGAGGAGCATCTCCGAAGCGACAGCTCTTTCGTCCTGGGTTTTGAAGCGCTGACCGCCGCCATATGTGCAGGGAAGGCCGGAATCGAGCGCAGGGAAGCTCCATTCAGTCATCAGAATCGGCTTCCCGCCCGTCATTTCGTGGAATTGGCGCAACGAATCCGCAAGCGGCGGCTCTGCGCGTCTGGCAAGCACGACTCCCCTGTCCAGATCCGCCCAGGGATAGACGTTCACGCTGACGATGTCGCAATGGCGGCCGCAGGCGGAGAGAATCTCGCGAGGGTAGCCTAGACCCGCGAAGCGGCATCCGAGAATCATATGGTTGGGGTCGGCCTTGCGAATTGCGGAGCACATGGCTGAAAAGTAGCGTTCAGCCACCAGTGCGACGAACTCGCGCTTGAGCGCGGGATCGATGCCGTTTTGCGTGTTCTTTGCCGCCAGCCATTCCTCGAGCGCCTTCCTCGCGCTGTGTTCCGGCGGGAGCGCGGCGACCAGATCGTATAGCCCGGTGTCGCGTTCGTTGTTGCCGCGCCATGCGAGTTCGTTGTCGATGAAATAGCCGACGAGCCACGGGTCGTCCTTGTGCGGGGCGCAGCGTTTGAGCGCAAGTTCCGCGCACCTTTCTGCAAACTTCGGGTGGAACACGTTGGGGAATTGCGTCCCCGGGGCGTTGCGGGATTTCGCTATCCACAGATCCGGGGCGCCCCCTCTGCAGAAATGGTTCGAGAAATACAGCGCCTCCGAACCGTTTGCGTGCGCTAAAGAACGATACTCGAGCTCGGGCGAGGCGCCGACGGCGAGAAAGTTGAAGCCCCAGCTTTTCAGCCGTTCGTCCGTTTCTTTCGCCCAGGCGTCGATGTTCGGATAGTTTTCGCGCACGAACTTCCCGTATGGCGAGCAGCCTGCCTTCTCGGAATACATGCCTTTCGCCCAGCACCAATCGACGCCGCACAGAAGCATCCCGCGCCCTGCCGGATCCACAATCCAATCGCGCCCGTCGATTCGCTCTGTGTGGAAAAAGCCCGTGGCCTTGCCGGCGACGGCCGTCGGCGTTTCCACGGGACGGTATGGCGGCCGGGCGGATTCAGCCGCCGCCTCGGCGATTAGCGCGGTGAACAGCGCCATTGATACCGTCAGGCATTTTGCCGCAATCTTCATTGGATTTCTCCGACCTTTCCCGTATTTATGTCTTGTTTGCATATTGTACCGGAATAAAGCGCTGTTGTGATGTTTGCGAAAACGCGCCGAAACGAATTCATGGCTTTCTCCTGTTGGCCTTGCGCCAAGCGAGAAGAGAGCATCCGAAGCGGCGCCGGAAGAGTTTTGCGAGAGTGGAATTGTCGTTGAAACCGCAAAAATCGGCAATCGCGCCAATGGGAGTATCGGTATCCGCCAGGAGTTTGCAGACGTGTTCAAGGCGCACATGCAGGATTTCGTCCAGGACGCTATGCCCCATCGCCTCGCGGAAACGAATCTCGAACAGCCGGCGGGATCCGGTTATCCCTGCCATCGCATCGCGCGCCGTCAACCCGTTCAAAGCCTCGCGCCGGATTTTTTCCACCACCTTGAGTATGCGCGGCTCGTAGCGGCGTCCGTAGCCGAGCGTGGATTCACGTCTTACCGGCATCATCGGGCCGAAATACTCCCGACCGGCTTTTTTGCGTTTGCCTCGCACCATCAGCTCGTCCAGGGCCTTTGCGGCCCGGTATCCGGCCAGTTCGAAATCGACTTGTATGCTCGACAGTTTCGTGGTGGCGGTTTCGCAGATCGCCTCGATGTTGTCAACGCCTGTCAGCGTTATCTCCGAAGGGATTTTGCGTCCGCAGCGTCTGCATGCCGCCACTACTTCTGATGCTGTCACGTCGTTTGCCGCGAAAATCGCCGTTTTCGCCGGAAGTGCCGCGACCCACTGCGCGAGACGCCATGCGCGCTCTTCGTCTGATTCCGTCCGTCGCCTGAATACGGCACAGGGCTTCCCGGATTCTTCGGCGATTGTCCGAAAGATCTTTTCCCGGGTTGTCGACCATGGGCGCCTGTTGCGGTATCCGACAACCGCATAGGCGCTCGGAAGGTTCACCGAAAGCTCATGGAACGCCAGTCGCACCGTCGCAGCATTGTCGAGGATGATCTTCGTCGCCTTGGAGCCGTAGAGCGAAGGCTGGCAATCGAGGTAGACCGTCGGAATCTTGCCGAAAAGACTGGGCGGAAGGTCGTCGTGCGCCGCAGAGCACTCGACGATGCAGCCTGCCGGATTCAGGCGCGAAAGCACTCCCGCGAGCGATTTCGGGCGTGACATCTCTTCCGAAATCGGAATTATGCGCCAGGCGAGCTTGTGGGCATAGCGGTTTATCCCGGACAGTTTCAGCTCCTG
>DFGB01000001.1:3530-63415 GCA_002371135.1 Verrucomicrobia bacterium UBA3761
CTGAAGAT
The DNA here is from genome assembly GCA_002371135.1 of Verrucomicrobia bacterium UBA3761. Taxonomy (GTDB): domain Bacteria; phylum Verrucomicrobiota; class Kiritimatiellia; order RFP12; family UBA1067; genus UBA1067. Next base: position 3,539 of record DFGB01000001.1, read on the forward strand.
CCTGGTCGAAGGCGTAGACCGCCGCGACTGCGGGAATCCAAATCACCCAGTTGGAAATTAGATTCGGCACGTAGACCCTGCGAAGGTATCCTCTGCGGCATGTCGCGACGGCTTTTCGGACGGAAAAACCGCTCGCCATCCACAGGAAGAAGAACGATGTCGCGGGGATGCTCGCAAGCGGCGCGAACACGAACTCGTCGAAGGCCGTCTTGAAGAGGAGCGTTGCGACGTCGTGTCCACTGCCGAACATCGCCGTCTGGAAAGCGTAGAACCAACGGTAGACGATTCCCCAGCTCCCGCACCAGATCGACTGCAGAAAGCATTTGAGCAGAGGGTGGTCCGTTTTTATCTCGCCGACGAAACGGAGGAACAACGCAGGCAGCACGCCGCAAAAGACGAACTGCGTGGCAAATGCAGCCTTCCAGCCATTATGCTCCTGCCATTCACGGATGGGCGCAAGCGCATGCGCGACGGCCGGGATGTTCCAGTAGGCGACGGCGAGCGCCGTCACCACGCCCCACAAGGCGACCATCGGAACGCGGTTTGCCTTGATTGATCCCAGCGCAATCTGCAGCGGCGTTCCGGTGTTTCCTGTCTTTTCCGCTTTCATTCCCGCTGCGCTTCGTGGCAGAGCGTCAGTCGAGCGTCAACGCTACGCGGATGCCCGTGTCCTGTGTCGCTTTGCCATCCCAGCTGAGTTGATACGAGGCTCGGTGGCGGAACGGACCGCGCTGGAAACTGCCGCCTTTGCGGGTGCGCTTGGCATTGGAACTCGTGGCAGGCTCTTCAAGATACGGGTTCGTATTGTCGTCGCCGTAGGCGTCCTGGCATGGCTCGTAGACGTTGCCGTGCATGTCGTAGAGGCCCCAGGAGTTCTGCCTGTAGGAGCCGACGGCAGCCGTGCCGCAGGTCACATCGACATCAGCCTTGGTCTCGGGCGTCTGGAGTGCGCTGCTATTCGGACTGTATTCCCCCATGGCGTTGTTGTAGGCGTTTCTTCCGATGGAATTGTAGCCTGCGTCCTCCTTGTCGCTGGTGTTGGCCCCTACAAGGCTGCTGTTCAGGGCGCTGCCGTCGCCCCACTTGTAGTCGCCGTTTCCGGCTTTGGCGGCGTATTCCCACTGTGCGATGCCGGGAAGATCGAAAGACAGGGCGTTGCCGGTCTTCGCGCGAAGGAGCGCAAGGAACGAATCGGAATGCGGGGCGGCGGGATAGAAGGTCGATTTCCCCCGGATTTGCTCCCAGGAGATGTTCTCGACGGGACGGGTCGCCTTGCAGGCGTCGTTCTCGTGGAGGGACGGCCAGGCGGACATGATTTGCGCCCACTGCTGCTGCGTCACTTCATAGACGCCCATGTAGTAGTCGTGCGAGAAGGACACTTCGTGCTGCGTTTCACGGGCGTCGGAGTACCAGCGGCCCGGTTCGTCCTTTGGGCTGCCCATCATGAAGGACTTGCCGCGTGCGTAGATGCGGCGCATGAGGAGCGTGGTCGTCTTGTAGAGGATGTCCTGGACGCCGCCGGGGACGGCCTCGGCGCAGGTGTAGTATTTGACGTCGCCGGAAACAAGATCGGCCGCGAGATACATCGGCGGGTCGTTCTCCGACCATGCCGTCACGGTAGCGCCGATTTGGATGCCGTCTGAATCGTCGAACTTCTGATTGGGCCACGATTTGTCCGGATGCCACACCATCGAACGCGAACCGGGCTGGATGACCTTGTTCGCGTCGCCGTCGATCGCCCAGACGTTCTGCTGGCCGATGGAAACACCGTTCGTCGTGATGTCTAGCGTGATAATCGCCGGGGCATCGGCAAGCGTGTAGTTGATCGTGACTGCACGCGTTGCGGAGTCTTGCGAGAGCGAGACACCGGAGACGCTAGGGGTGACTGTATCGGCATGGACGGCGAATGCAGCAAAAGCGGCTGTTGCCGCGAACATCGTCATGTGTTTCATTTCGGGTTTTCCTTTCTTGCAAATGTTTGGGAAAGTGGTTTAGCGGACAATGATGAGAAGCCCGGCCGCCTTGAACGAGTTGAATTTCTCGAGCAACCCTGCGGCTGCGGACTTCATCGACACGAACGAGTGGAACGAGGCGAGCGTCGTAGAGCTCGCACCCTTTGCGTGCACGAACGAATCGAATGCGCTCAACGTCGTCGTTGCGCTGGCCGAAGCCTTTGCATACGCGCCTTGGTCCGGAAATCCGTCCGAGACGGACACCGTGGTATCGGCAGCTGCGGCGCATAGCGCACCGAATGCCGCCATCACGATTATCAGCAGTGTTCTCATCGACATTCCTCCTTTTCCTTCAACTGGTTCTGCCTTTATTATAGCACAATCAATCCCTTATGATTGGGACATTTGCGAAAAAATGAGATACCACAGCTCTCTTGTCGCGTAAAGTTTTGAGACGGTGCATTCGCTTAAAGTGCGGCCCGGATAGGTAATAGCGCCGAAGGGCGAAATATGGTAGAATATCCCATCGTTCAAGCCGGAGATATACCCCTATGATTAAAAAGACGATGTTTTTTGCAATGCTCGGCGCAGGCGCGATGGCGTTCGCCGGGACGAAGGTCGAGTTCTACGCGCCGGACGTGGTGCGGGTCGTGAAGACGCCTGGCGACGCGTCTGAGGCGACGCATCCGTTCGAGTCGGTCGTGGCGCGGCCGCAGGCGGTCGAAGTCGCCGCGAGCGAGGCTGACGGCGTGCGCACGTATTCCTCGGGGCGGCTCGTCGTGCGAGAGAATCTCGCCGACGGTACATTGGAGTTCCAGACGGCCTCGGGCGAGACTCTGCTCGCGGAGGCGGGCGCGGCGCGTTTCTTCGACCGCGATTACAATGGCGTCGAGGGCATTGGCGCGGCGCAGACGTGGCGGCTCGGCGCAGACGAGCCGATATACGGTCTCGGCGACAACCAGACGCGCGATCTCGACATGCGCGGCTGGAATGGCACGCTGATGCCTGGCAACGTCGGCGACGGCGTGGCGGCGTTCGCGAGCATCCGCGGCTATGGCGTTTTGTGGGACAATACGTCGATCGTCCACGTGAAGGACAACTCGCCGCGTTCCCAGGGCGCCGGCGCGGCGTTCACGTTCGAGAGCGAAATCGGCGACGCGGTGGACTACTATTTCGTCTACGGCCCCGCGCTCGACGATGTCGTGGCGCGCTTCCGTTTCCTGACGGGCGACGTGCCGATGTTCCCGCGCTGGATCTACGGGTTCTGGCAATCGAAGGAACGCTACAAAACGCAGAAGGAGACGGTCGGCGTCGTGGAGAAATACCGCGAGCGCGGCATCCCGCTAGACGGCATCGTCCAGGACTGGCAATACTGGGGCGACAATTACCTCTGGAACGCGATGGAGTTCCTCTCCGAGGGATTCCGCGAACCGCAGAAGTTCGTGGACGGCGTCCATGCGCTGAACGCGAAGTTGCTTATTTCCATATGGCAGTCGTTCGGCCCTGCGACGAAGCCGTATCGCGAGCTGAAGGAAAAGAATCTGCTCTTCCCGTTCGAGACGTGGCCGACGAGCGGGCTTGGGCACATCTGGCCGCCTCGTCGCGACTACCCCTCGGGCGTCCGTCTCTACGACAACTATTCCGCCGAGGCGCGCGACATCTACTGGAAACACCTCCACCGCCTCTACGACTTTGGCATCGACGCATGGTGGATGGACTCAACCGATCCCGACCACATCTGCAAGGAAGGGAATTTCGAATACAAGACGTCGCTCGGCTGCACATGGCGCGCGGTGAGAAGCGCGTATCCGGTCTCCGCCGTGCAGGCCGTCTACGAGCGTCAGCGCAAGGAGACGGACAAGCGCATATTCCTTCTGACACGCGGCGCGGGGCATGGTTCGCAGCGTTACGGCGCGAGCGTCTGGAGCGGCGACACGGCCTCCAGTTGGGACGTCCTGCGCCGTCAGATTCCCGGCGGCCTGAACTATTCTCTCACGGGCAACCCCAATTTCAACTGCGATCTCGGCGGATTTTTCGCCGGGCGCTACAACAAGGGCGGCGGCGTGGCGAACGAAAATTGGCGCGAACTCTACACGCGCTGGATGCAGCTGGGCGCATTCATGCCGATGATGCGTTCGCACGGCACGGACATCCCGCGCGAAATATATCTCTACGGCGACAAGGGCGATGCCGTCTACGACGCGCTCGTCGCGGCCGTGAAACTGCGCTACAGGCTCATGCCGTACATCTACACCGTGGCGGCGGACGCTTCTCAAAAGCGCGGCGGCTTCATGCGGCCGCTCGCAGCTGATTTCCCCGCGGACCGCGCGACATGGAACGCAAGCGGGGAATTCCTCGCCGGCCCGTCCATTCTCGCCGCCCCCGTCCTCAAGGCGCTTTACACGAGCGAGGACAACAAGCCGGTCGGCGAATTGGAGGGCTGGAACGCCGGAGCGAAGGACGGCGCGGGCGTCTCGGGCCCTGCAAAAGTCGATTACTCCGCCAAGCGCAAGCATGCCGTCTATCTGCCCGAGGGTGCGGATTGGTGGTGTTTCGCGTCAGGCGGGAAATTCGCCGGCGGCCAGACGCTCGAAATCCCCGTCACGCTCGCTTCCCAGCCGTTCTTCGTGAAGGCCGGCTCCGTCATCCCCCTTGGCCCGGATGTGCGGTTCAATGGCGAAAAGCCGTGGGACGATATTGAACTGCGCGTCTTTCCGGGTGCCGACGGCCAGGGCGAACTCTACGAGGACGACTTCGAGACGTATGCCTGCGAGAAGGGCGAATGGACGCGCATACGCTTTAGCTGGAACGACGCGGCGCGCACGCTGACAATCGGCGAGCGCTGCGGCGCGTATCCGGGAATGCTGGAAAAACGCGTCTTTCGCATCGTCCTCCCCGACGGCACCGCGAAGAGCGTCGAATACCGCGGCGAAGAGATGAAAGTGGCCTTTCGGGACTGACGGGACGCCGCCCAAAGTCACAACTATGCCATCCAAAGTCATAGCAGTCACCTGCTAAAGTCATAGGTATCACTTGGCGAAGTCATAGGTGTCACTTGGCGAAGTCATAGGTATGGATGGAGGAAGTGATAGTATTGAATCTGGGAATTCATAGTATTCGTTTGAAATCGACTGCGTAGGGTTGGCGAATCGCCCCGGGCGGCCTCTTTGCGATCTTCGCGTCAAGGGAATGCCGGCGCGGGGTTGTAGACAAGCGGGGCGGAAATTTGGTATAATATTTGAAATACACGGGCCTGCGGGTCGACGTGTGTTGGTGTTTACATTGGAATTTAGATGAATACACATCCGGAAATAGAAGAGGACTCCTGCAAAGGGTGCGGGCGCTGCGTCGCGGCGTGCCCGCGGAAGTGCCTCGAATTGAAAACGACGCTGAACTCTATGGGCATCAAGCCCGTCGGCTACAAGGGCGAAGGCTGCATTGGTTGCGGGATATGCTTCTACAACTGCCCTGAACCGTATGCGATAAAGGTGGTGAAGGCATGACAAAATTCGTGAAGGGCAACGAGGCGGTCGTCATGGGCGCGCTCTATGCGGGGTGCGAACTCTACTTCGGCTATCCAATCACGCCGGCGAGCGAGATCGCGCACGGGGCGGCCAAGTGGTTCCCGATGCTGGGCCGGACCTTCGTGCAGGCGGAGTGCGAGACGGCGTCGGTGAACATGATGTTCGGCGCGGCGGGCGCCGGCAAGTTGTGCATGACGGCGACGAGCGGTCCCGGATTTTCGCTGATGCAGGAGGGGCTTTCGTATCTCGCGGGAGCCGAATTGCCGGCGGTGGTGGTCGACGTGATGCGCGCAGGCCCCGGACTCGGCAACGTCTATCCCGAGCAGGGCGACTACAATCCCGCCGTCAAGGGCGGCGGACACGGCAACTACCAGAGCTTCGTTTTGGCGCCGGCGTCGGCGCAGGAAATGTGCGACTATACGATACGCGCATTCAAGATGGCGGCGAAGTGGCGCACTCCGGCGATTGTACTCGTCGACGGCCTGCAGGGGCAGATGATGGAATCGGTGGCGCTGCCGGACGCCGAAGAGCCGCGGCCGGACTTTTCTTCCTGGGCGGCGCAAGGCGAGGCGAAAACGCGTGCGAACCTTGTCAAATCCATCTATCTCGACGCCGCGCAGCAGGAGGAATTCAACATCCATCTGCAAGAGAAATACGCGCGCATGGCGGCGGACGCGGAGGGAACGACGTATCTCGCCGACGATGCCGAGCTGCTCATATGCGGCTATGGCATTTCGAGCCGCATAGCGCGCACGGCGGCCGAGACGCTGCGCGCCGAGGGGATCAAGGCCGGCGTGTTCCGTCCCGTGACGCTGAACCCGTTCCCCCGTGCGCAACTCGCGGCGGCGGCGAAGGGCAGGAAGATAATGACAATCGAACTCGACGCGGGGCAGTTCGCAGACGACATCCGCCTCAACCTGGCGCTGGCCGGGCTTGGCGAGGAGGCGACACGCGTGAAAATGGTGCATCGCATGGGCGGCCAGGTTGTGACGGTCGACGATGCGGTCCGCTCGGCGAAGGAGATGCTGGCATGAAGATTATAGAGCAGAAGGGGATGTACAAGGAATTCCCGCGCTGCGGCAAGCCGCACGCGCGCACGACGCATTACTGCCCGGGGTGCGGCCACGGCATCGTGAACAAACTCGTCGCCGAATGCTGCGCCGAGATGGGGCTCCAGGACCGCACCATATTCGTCGACCCGGTCGGGTGCGGCGTGTTCACATACTACTACTGGGATGCGGCGCACATCTCTGCTGCGCACGGGCGCGCTTCGGCCGCGGCGACAGGCGCGGCGAGGGCGCGGCCGGACGCGGTCACGATTGCCTACCAAGGCGACGGCGACCTCGGCGCGATCGGCTTCAACAACGCATTCCAGGCGGCATCGCGCGGCGAGAAATTCGGTTGCATTTTCATCAACAACTCCCTCTATGGCATGACAGGCGGACAGATGGCGCCGACGACCCTCGAGGGCGAAAAGACGACGACCACGCCGTTTGGCCGCGACCCCGCGCTCACCGGCCACCCGCTCCACGTCTGCGAGGTGTTCAACCAGCTTCAGGCGCCCGTCTACATCGCGCGCGTCTCCGTCGCCGACACGAAGAGGATAATGCAGGCCCGCGAGGCAATCCGCCGCGTGTTCGAAATCCAGCGCGACCACAAGGGCTATGCGCTGCTGGAAATCCTCGCGCCGTGCCCCACCAACTTCGGCATGTCGCCGCAAAAAGCGGCTGAGTTCTGCATGAACGAGATGGAAAAGGAATTCCCGCTTGGCGTAGTGCGCGACACGGAGAAGGGCGTGGCCGGAGTGGAACCTGTGAAGCATCCCGAGTCGCAGGCGCTCGCAGTGAAGAGCGTGCCGCGGTTCCCGACGTGCATGGAGCTTTTCGCGACGCCGGACGGAACCGAAGCGCCGCCGGTGGAGGACGACCCGGCAGTCCCGGAGCGGCGCTTCAAGTTTGCAGGCTACGGCGGGCAGGGCATCCTTTCGCTTGGCATATGTGTTGCGGAGGCGGCGCGGCTTGAAAAGCGCCACACGCTCTGGTTCCCGTCGTATGGACCAGAGCAGCGCGGAGGCTCCGCTTCGTGCTCGGTGGTCGTCTCCGGCATGCCGATCGGCTCGCCGACCGTCGAGCATCCGGACGTGCTCGTCTGCATGAACCAGCCTTCCTACGAACGCTTCGCAAAGGACGTCAAGCCTGGCGGCGTCATAATCGTGGATGCTACGGTTCCGCTCGCAGTCGAGCCTCCGCAAGGCGTCAAACTATATCGCGTCCCCGCCATCAAAATGGCAGAGGACTTCGGCGTGCCGAAGGCGGCGAACACGATGATGCTCGCGGCGCTGCGCGCTTTCAAGGCGACCGGGCTCAAGGACGACAGCCTCGAGACCGCGCTGTGCGCCTCGTTCAAAAAGAAACCTCAGCTTATCGAGAAAAACCGCGAGCTGCTGAGAAGGGCGGAAGAAGAGTTGAAAAGTTGAATTTTCGATTTTTCGATTTTCGATTTATTTCACTACCATGCAATAGGTTTTTATCGCAGAGACGCAGAGAACGCAGAGAACTTTTCAGCCTTCCAACTTTTCTGCTTTTCTCTCTCAAGTACTCTGCGTCTTTGCGTCTCTGCGATTAAAAACGAGAGGCTTGAAATAAATCGCAAATCGAAAATCGCAAATTACGACCAATGGACAACCCGGATTTCACGAGAGCTGCCAAGAAGGCGTTGCGCGCATTGGACGAGCGGCTGAAGAAGCCAAATCGCCTCGATGCGCTAAATCTCTCTTTCTCCGGCGCGATGATTGATATCGCGGCGTTGCAAAGGTATGGATGGCGAGACGAAACTCTCGATTCAAGCGGCGAGCGCAAGTACTACAAGGGCGCGATAGTATTCAGCCGGCGCATCGCCGATTGCGTGTTCGTCTTGCTCGTCTCGCCGCTTCAGCGCGAGGACCACGAATTCGAGGATTGGAATTTCTGCTTTTTCAAGGAAGGCGACGAAGAGCGCTACAAGGCCGGCGAAATAAAGGCGTATGCCAGGTGCTGGGCGATACGGCTCGATAGAGTCGACGACAAAGACGGTCTTTTCTCGATGGACGATTCTGCCGACGACGACGTGAGCGACCAGACTCTCGCCACGATTCGCCGCGAGCTCGACGGCGCCACCGCGGAGTTCCCAGGCAGCCTCCTGAGCGACATCTACGCCATTGCACAAGGCATACGGCCCAAGGACGACGATATTCTCTCGCGCGACGACATCAACGCCGCCGCCGAGGAGTTCTCCGACTTCCTCCTCAACGAGGCCGACAGGTGCCCCTATTCCGCCATCCGCTTCCTCTACGCCTACCTTCGCGTCTTGACGAACCCGGAGCGCCACCCGAAAAGCGTCGAGGGTGTTTCTCGCATATACTGCTCCTACTTCTTCCTGTCCGTTTTCTTCATCGCGACTGATTTCCTGCCGGTGGCCTCGCGCCTCGGCATGCTCGCCATTTCGGACACTCTGCGCAGATTTCTCGACGGCACGCTTGAATGCGAACCGGACGATATTGCATTTGTCGCCCGCGCCATGACGCGCGTCTCGCTCTTTGAACTCGCGGTTGAATGCTGGGACTGGCATTTCGACGCCCGGGCCGACCTCGTCCCAGTCGATGAACTGGAAGAAGACGAAGACGCGGAAGATGAAGATGACGACGACATCGACATGGACGACTGCGACGACGAAGACGATGACGATTTGCCGCACTCGTCTTCCGGCGCCGGCAATCCCGATTGGGATTTCGGCTGGGATATCGATGAAAGGGAAGCGAAAAGCGACGATTCTCTTTCCTACGACCCGGACGACATGGACGAGCGCGAAAAGAGTTTCCGCCGCACGATGAAGCAGTCTCGCCGCATTCGCGAGTTCTGGGATTCGCTTTTGTGTTTCGTGCGTTCCGAAGCGAAGACGGCGGAAAAAGAGAAAAAGCGCTTCCCCGAGGGCGTCGCGCGCCGCGTCCTGGATCTGCTCGAGAAGTATGCGCCTTACATTCCCGACGGCTACGATTTCCCGCAGAAGGAACTTGTGGCGCTGCTGACATGCGCGCTCAATCCGCCTGATACGCCGTCGATGAAGGTTACGGAATTTGCGACTGCGTTCTTCGAGGCCCGCTTCGACCAGCTAAAGGCTGACGATCGCCTGCCGGGGGACTACGAGCCTGCGGTCGAAGATCCGCTCATGTGGGAGGCGCTCGAATGCAATGGCGACGACGTCGCGGTAGCGTCCGCGCTGAGCGTATTCCCGGATGTATACTACGAAATCTCAAGGCCGGATTCCCGTCGCAGAATTCCATCGCGCATCATCTACGGTCTTTCTTCGGCCGATATCTGGGCGTTCGCAGGGAATCTTGCGCGCAAGCGTCTCGACCAAATCAAAAAAGAAACGGTGCGGAAAGTCAAGCCGACTCGCGAAGGCGACTATTATTTTGAAATCGGCGGCCATACGGTTTGCAACCGGTCGCTCAAGCACATCAGGGGATTTGTCTCGGGCGTCGGCGCCGACGTGGAAATGGTTGTTTTCGATACAGACCCAGAGTCGGCGCCAGACGCGATATTCCCGGATTTCTACGTGGGGCAGGCCAATCCGCAGCCGAATGCGAGCGTTTATGTCACGCGCCGGTACGGCTACAAGGATGGCATCGGCGGCGAGTTCGAGATGCAGGTTGCAGACTCTCGCATATCGGATTTCGATTGCATCGCCGCTTTCTCTCCGCAGTATTGCATGTTGCATAGATTCCTCTTGCACAATGTCAAGTATCCGGCGTATATCTGCGCGCAGGCGTTGAGCGTGGAAGACCCCCGGAGATGCTGCAAGTCCGCCGGTCTTCGTGCCAGGTCCCGTTTTTCGCAATGCGTCCGCGACAACAGAACCGACAAGAATGAATGGAAGTGCGCCATGGCCGAGGTGGATTGCGGCGATCGCTCCCGCGCCGTATACGATATATGCGGGAAGATCGTATCTTACGAGGCCGTCAAAATCCACAAGGCCGGCTGGATTTACAAGATCACGCTTTGGATGAACGGCTGCATCGCGTTGGCGCTGCCTGTCTATGTGCATCCCGGCATGCTGGTGTCGACGCCCCGGCGCGGCGCATATTTCGCCGCCCGCGTCGTGCTCAATGGCACGGTCCTCATCGATGACATCGAGAAATACAGTCGGATTTTTTCCCGGGACGAGGGCCCGTGGGACGAAGAATTCGAGTTTGAACGCAGGACAAGCGATTTCGGGCGCGTGCCGGCGCAGAGAATCTTCGTGCCCGTCTCCCTCGACGCGATTCTGTCCTCCGGCAATGGCGACCCTGTGGCGAAAATCCCGTCTTGCGAATGGGCGGTGCCGCATGATGTGACTTCGGTAGAGGATTTCGACTATCGCGGCAACGCGCTTTACATGCTGCGTCAGATCTACGGATGGGAGAATGCATACATCTGGAGCGACAACCCGTTCGGCATCGATCTGTCCGCCGTCGACAAAAAGGGCGAATTCCTGTACTGGCATGTAGTGTACGCCACGCCTTCCAACCCCGAGCCGCAGCGCCATCCGACACTGCCCACGCTTGTCGTCCGCCTCTTGGAAAGGACGTCTTCCAGCTACGATGTGGTATACGAGAACTTCCCGGAGACGAGATGAAGGTCGCAGCGAATTTTTTTGATCTATTGCCAGTCCTCCACATCTCCGTGCCTCTGTGTTGAAAATCGGAAAATCGGAAATATGATTTGGATAGTAAATCCATTCGACAATCTTCCGATGGAAGGCAACCGGCCGCAGCGCTATTGGCTGATGGCGCGTGCGTTTGCCAAGGCCGGGCATGAGGTGGTGCTTTGGACGAGCGATTTCTCGCACGCGACAAAGGCGAAGAGGAGGATCGTGCGGGAGGCGGAAGAAGCGTTTGAAGTGCGCCTTGTCCCCACGCTGCCATATCCAAAGAACATATGCCTGCGGCGAATCGTCAGTCATCGCCGGTTGGCGGCGACGTGGCATGCGATGGCGCGGCGGGAGGCGCGGAGGCCGGACGTCGTGATTGCCAGTACGCCGCCGCTAGGGCTGTGCGATGCTGCGCGGCGCTTTGCCGCGGAAGCTGGCGCGCTTTTCATAGCCGACATAATGGATGCGTGGCCTGAGACGTTCGAAAGGCTCCTGCCGCGCTGGATTCTCTCGCCTCTCAGGCGCACGGCGCGGCGCATCTATTGCGGCGCGGATGCGATCAGCGCCGTTTCGCGGCGCTACATCGCCCTCGCCTCGTCGTACGGCGCCGCGTCCCCGATGTATTGTTGCAACCACGGCATAGAGATGGCTGGCAAACCGCCGGAGACGCACTCCAATGGATTGCGCCTCGTGTATGCAGGTTCGTTCGGGATGTCATACGATCTCGAGACGTTGATACGCGCGGTCCTCGCGATGCCGGAGGCGACGCTGGACATTGCCGGAGGCGGCCCAAAGGAAGCGGCGCTGCGCACTTTGGCGGCAGGTTGCCCGCGCATACGCTTCCACGGATATCTCGGCGAAGAGGAATTGCGGGCCTTGCTGGCGGCAGCGTCCATCGGCGTCGTTCCGATGTTCCCCGATAGCTGCGTAGGCATTCCATACAAACTTGCCGACTACGCGGCGGCGGGGTTGAAAGTGGTTGAGTCGCTTGGCGGCGAGGCCGGCGAGGTCGTTGCGAAGTTCAATGCTGGGCGCCATTACGCCGCCGGGGATGTCGATTCTCTGCGACGTGCCATAGGCGCGGCATCGTCTTTGCCGCCGCCGGAAGGTGGTTTCGCAGAATTCTTCGATGCGCAAAAGATTTTCTCCGGCTACGTGAAATGGGTGGAGGGTTTGCGATGAGCGTGGGCAAATCCAGCCCGGTAGGATTTTTCGATTCCGGCATCGGCGGCAAGTGCATCGAGGCCGCCTTCAAGCGCCTCTGCCCCGCCGAGAAGACCGTCTACATAGCCGACTCGGAGCATTGCCCCTACGGCAACAAGCCCAAAGAGGAAATCATACGCCTCGCCGAATCGTGCACGGAGCGATTGCTGGCGGCGGGTTGCAAGCTCGTGGTCGTCGCCTGCAACACCGCGACCGCCGCGGCGATCGATCATCTGCGGGCGAAATACCGCAGCGTCCCGTTCGTCGGCATCGAACCTGCCGTAAAGCCCGCCGCTCTCGAATCGCGCACGGGCATTGTAGGCGTCCTCGCGACGCAAGGGACGTTTTCAGGCCGCCTCTACAACGAGACGAAAGCGAAATTCGCCAAGGACGTGACAATCATCGCCACGGTGGCCGATGAATTTGTGACGATAGTCGAGCGCGGCGAAGTCGACGCGCCCGGCACCGAGACGATCGTCCGCAAGCGGATAGAGCCAGTGCTCGCGGCTGGCGCCGACGTGCTCGTTCTCGGCTGCACGCACTTCCCGCATCTGAAGCCGGTGATCGAGAAGGTTGCGGCGGGGCGTGCGAGAGTAATAGAGCCGTCCGAGGCCGTGGCGCGCCAGGCGAGGCGGGTGCTGGAAGAGAGAGGTCTCCTCGCATGACGCGCTCTGTGCTCGTCACGGGCGGCACGGTGCGGCTGGGCGCGGCGATAGCCGACGCTTTTGCCGCGGCGGGCTGGCGGGTCGTGCGCAGCAGCCACCGCGCGAATGCGAATGCCGATGTCGTGGCGGATTTGTCGCGGCCGGGCGGTGCCGACGAGTTGTTCGAGCGCACAATCGCTTTTGTCGGCCGCCGGCCGGACGTACTTGTCAACAACGCCGCGCTCTATGTCGGCGCGGCCGATGACGAGACTCTGTGGCAGGTGAACTATCATGCTCCGCGGCGCCTCGCGGAATTGATGGCGGGCACCACTGTCGTCAATATTTGCGACAAGTTTGCCGCGACGCGCCACCCCGGCACTGCATATGCGCAATCGAAAATAGCGCTCGAAAAGTGGAGTCGCGAGTCGGGCTTGCTCGCCTTCGAAGTCGGCGACGTTATCGATCTCGCCCCGGCCGCATTCCGTGAAAAAGCCGTCGAAGCGGCTAGCGACCGCCTCGCGAGCCGCCAAATCGCCGCACGCCTCGTGAAAATGTTGCCAATGTGAAAATATCCGATTCCAACTCCCGATCGCGCATTTCTTTTTTTATCGCAGAGACGCTGGGAGGCAGAGCGCGCAGGGGTTTGACATGTCGAGAGGGCGGATCGAAAATAAAAATTCTCTGCGCCTCTGCGATAAAAAAGGAATGCACGAACGGGAATCGAAAAAATTTTCTGTCGGCGGCATTTATCAATCTTCCTTCGAGGCGTCTGGGTCCTTGAGCTTGATGCCGATGTCGCGCATTTCGAGCGTCATTAGCTGCTCTTTCGTCGGGTTTTCGATTTCAGAGACGCGTATCGCCTGGCGCATGACCGATTCCTCGAAAAGATTTCTTATGTAGCGGCCGTTGCCGAATTTGCGGTCGCGGTCTTTGGTCCATACGCTGATCGCAGCGTCCAGCCAGCGTTCGACGTCCGCCGAGAGGATATACTCGCTCTTGCGGGCGTTCATCCTGAAAATCGCCGCCAGCTCCTCGCCGGTGTAGTCGGGGAAGTGGACGTAGTGGTTGAAGCGTGATTGCAGACCCGGGTTGGCGTCGATGAAGCGTTTCATTTCGTCGGTATAACCGGCGACGATGACTACGAGGCGGTCGCGTTCGTCTTCCATGCGTTTTAGCAGGGTGGCGATGCATTCGCCGCCGTAGCCTTGGCTGCCGTCGCCTTCGGTGATGGCGTAGGCTTCGTCGATGAAGAGGACTCCGTCGAGCGCGAAATCTATGACCTTGCCGGTCTTGACGGCGGTCTGGCCGACGTATTCGGCGATGAGGCCTCCGCGGTCTGTCTCGACGAGATGTCCGTTTTTGACAATGCCGAGGGCTCGGTAGATTTTTGCCATGATGCGTGCGACGGTTGTCTTGCCGGTGCCGGGGTTGCCTGTGAAGACCATGTGGTACGAGATGGGTGCGACTTTCAGGCCGGCGCTTTCGCGTTGCTTCGATACGGCCACGAATTTCGCGAATTTTTCGACCTCCTTCTTCACTTCGGCAAGGCCTATAAGTTCGTTCAGCTCGGCGAGAGCCGTTTCGAGAGAGGCGGTTTCATTCGTATCGGCGGCGACGTATTTGACTCCGGGCGGGACTTCGCCTTCCCAATGAGGACGCACGGCGTTCGTGGCGGAGGCGTCTCGGCGGGCGCCGGAAACGGCGTCGGCGATTTTCGGCGCGAGGGATTGCGCTACGCTCGCCGGGGTGGCGATTTCCTCTTCGCCGTCTTCTGTTTCGATCGTCAGCGGGTGCATAATGGCGAGTGCTACGGCGGCGAGGAGCGCCACGGGGCCGATTAGCATTCCGATGAGGGAATTGAGACTGCCGTTGCGATGGAGAATGTAGCGCACGACAAGCGCAGGTATCGTCAGCACGACGAGGTATGCGAGGGAACTGATCATCATCTGCTCTGAAAAGGCGATAAAGCAGAGGATGATGATGCCGATGTCGATGAGGCACCCGAGGCCGAAGCCGGTAGTGCAGCCGGGCTTCTTTGCGGAGGTGGATGAGGAAGCGTCGTTCATGCGGATATTATAGCATATAATGAGGGAAGAGGGAATATGGAAGAGCGAGGGAGTTTCGACCTGCGATTCAACTTTCCCCTCTCTGCGTCTCAGCGTCTCTGCGATAAAAAAAGGACGGGTTGAGGCAATCGGAAAATCGGAAACCGGGAAATCAAAAATTTCTCTCCACTGCCTTCACAAGCTCGGCGAGGAGAGCCGGGGATTTGACGCCCGGGGAGATTTCGACGGCGCTGTTGACATCGAGGATGTCGGCGCCTGTGCCGGCGGCGTCGGCGATGTTGGCGCTTGAGAGCGCTCCTGCGAGGACGACGCGGAATCCTTCGCGTTTCAGCGGCGCGACGAGCGACCAATCGGCAAGGCGGCTTTCCGCGCCCCGGCGTCCATCGAGGAGGACGGTGTCTTCGCGGCGTGGCGTTGCGTCGCCGTAGAGCCGCCAGACCTCGTATCCAGCGGCTTTCAGGCGTGAGACGTCCTCGTCTGGATACGGCGCATGGAGCTGGATGACGTCGAGGGGCGTGGCGGCGGCGATGGAGAGGATGTCGTTTGCAGAGTGCGTGGTGAATACGCCGACCGCGCGGCAGCCGTGGGCTGCGCACGCGGCGGCGATGCGCTTCGCTGTTTCGACCGATACGCGACGAGGGGAAGACTCGGCGAATATCATTCCTATGTAGGTAAAGCCCAGGCGCGCGGCCTCGGGGACGATTTCAGGCGAGGCGACACCGCAGAGTTTGAGTTTTGGCCGCATGGGAGCAGGATCGGATTTTTCGATTTTCGTCTTTCAACTTTTCATCAGCGCGGTGCCGATTATGTAGCCGTCGGCGTGGCGCGAGACTTCGGCCGCCTGCTCGGGCGAAGAAATGCCGAATCCCGCGGCGACGGGGAGACTTGCGACGGCGCGGATTGCATCGAGGCGCTCTGCGAGGTCGGGCGGGAGAGAGTCGCGCGCGCCCGTCGTCCCTTTGACGGTGATGATGTAGAGGAAGGAGTTTTCGAGGCCCTGTTCGCTCGCCTTGACGCGTTCGAGCGGAGTGTTGGGGGCGATGAGCGGAATGAACGAGACTCCTCGCTTGCGAAGCGGGACGACGAGTTCGTCGCGCTCTTCAAGGGGAAGGTCCACTGCGAGTACGGCGTCGATGCCGGCGGCAGCGGCGGCGTTCGCGAACGCTTCAACGCCCTTGGAGAAAATGGGATTGTAGTAAGAAAACAGGACGAGTCCGGTCTGGGGGTGGCGCTCGCGGACGCGCGAGGCGAGTTCAAGGACGGAGTCGAGCGTCGTGCCCTGCGCGAGCGCTTTATAGGCGGCCTCGCGGATTACGCCGCCGTCGGCGAACGGATCTGAGAATGGGACGCCGAGTTCGATTATGTCGGCGCCTTTGGCGATGATGCGTTCGATGGCTTCTTCGCTCTCCCGGAGCGATGGATAGCCGACGGTCCAGTAGGCGACGAACGCGCCGCGGTTTTGCTCTTTGGCGCGGGCGAAGGCTTCAGTTATTCTTTGCATCTTTGTATCTCCTTACGTTTTCCATGTCCTTGTCTCCGCGGCCGGAGAGGTTTACGAGAAGTATCGCGTCCTTTGGAAGCGCCGGTGCGCGTTTGATGGCCTCGGCGAGCGCGTGGCTCGATTCGAGCGCGGGGATGATGCCCTCGAAACGGCAGAGCGCGTCGAACGCGGCGATGGCTTCGTCGTCGGTGACGACGGGATACTCCGCACGGCCGATGTCGTGCAGGTAGCAGTGTTCAGGGCCGACGCCGGGATAGTCGAGACCTGCCGAGACGGAGTAGGTGTCGAGGATGTTCCCGTCGTCCGTCTGGAGGAGCATCGTTTTTGCGCCATGGAGGACGCCGACGCGGCCGCCGTTGATGGAGGCGGCGTGCTGGCCGGTGGCGAGACCCTTGCCGCCGGCTTCAACGCCGACGAGCTTGACCGCGGGGTCGTCCATGAAGCCTGCGAAGAGTCCCATCGCGTTCGAGCCGCCGCCGACGCATGCAATTGCCTGGTCCGGGAGGCGGCCGAACTTTTCGAGACACTGGCGACGGGCCTCCTTGCCGATTACGCTCTGGAAATCGCGCACGATTTCAGGATACGGCGCTGGACCTGCGACGGTGCCGATGACGTAGAACGTATCGTCGCAATTTGCGACCCAGTCGCGCAGCGCTTCGTTCATCGCGTCTTTCAGCGTGGCGCTGCCTTCGGACACGGCGTGGATCGTGGCGCCCAGCATTTTCATGCGCTCGACGTTCGGCGCCTGGCGTTCGACGTCGATCGCCCCCATGTAGACGTCGCACGGCATGCCGAAGAGCGCCGCGACCGTGGCCGTGGCGACGCCGTGCATGCCGGCGCCGGTCTCGGCGATGAGGCGCTTTTTGCCCATGCGGCGGGCGAGCAGCGCCTGGCCGATCGTGTTGTTCACCTTGTGCGCTCCGGTGTGGTTGAGGTCCTCGCGCTTGAGGAGGATTTTGGCGCCGCCGAGGTGCGCGGTCAGCCGGCTGGCGAATGTAATGGGCGTTTCGCGGCCGACGTAATCGCGCAGGATGGCGTCGAGTTCTGTTTTGAACGCGTCGTCGCGCTTCGCTTCTGCATAGGCCGCCGCAAGTTCTGCGAGCGGTCCCATCAGGGTCTCGGCGACGTACTGGCCGCCGTATATGGAGTAGTGTGTTGTCATAGACGTCTTATTTGCTGGATGTGAGATTGGCGAGGCTTTGCCCTCTCATGAGGGCTGTGCCGATGAGGAAGGCGTTTGCGCCGGCGTCGCGTGCGCGCAGCAAGGCGTCGCGGTCGTGGATGCCGGATTCGGCGACTTTGACGATGCCGTCCGGGATGCGGGCGAGGAGTTTCTCGTGCAGCGAGACATCGCAGGAGAAGTTCCTCAAGTCGCGGCAATTGACGCCGATTATATTGGCGCCGGCGGCGACGGCGGCCTCGATTTCGCGCTCGTCGTGTGTTTCGACGAGCGCGTCCATGCCGAGGTCGCGGGCGAGGGCAATGAGGCGCGCGAGTTCGCCGGGCGCGAGGACGGCGGCGATGAGCAGGACTGCGTCGGCGCCGGCGGCGAACGCTTCCGCGATTTGGAAGGGCGTCGAGAGGAAATCCTTGTAGAGGATTGGCAGCGAGGTGACGGCGCGCGCTTCGCGCAGATAATGCTCGCCGCCGAGGAAGCGGTGCGGCTCGCAGAGGACCGAGAGCGCGGCGGCGCCGGCGGCTTCGAATTTGCGCGCGAGGTCGGCGGGGTGGAAGTCTTCGCGGATCATGCCTTCGCTGGGGCTGGCGCGTTTGAGTTCGGCGATGATGTTGATGCCGGGCCGCAAGAGCGCGGCGGCGAAGGAGCGGCGCATCTGCCTGCGCTCGATGGCGTCGGCGCGGCGCTGGACGGTTAGTGTTTCGAGGATGTTCATATGTGCGGGAGGCCGGGCGCGGCCCGGCCGTTTTCATTATTTGCGGGATAATGCATCGAGCATGGAGCGGAGTTTTGTGAGGGCGCGGCCGGAGTCGATGGATTCTGCGGCGAGCGCGAGCGCGTCTTTGTATGATGCGGCTTGGGCCGCGGCGAGGATCGCGGCTGCGGCGTTTTCAATCGCGGCGGCGCGCTTGGCCCCCCGGTCGTCGCCGCGGAGGATGGCGAGCAGGATTGCGGCATTTTCCTTCGCGTCTCCGCCTTTCATCTCCGCGAGGTCGTAGCGCGCGCCGTATTCGCCGCCCGCGTCGAGCAGTTTGTTCTTCACGGCGCCGTTTTCAAGCGAAGAGACGAAGGTGAAGCCCGAGGGGCTTATCTCGTCGATGCCGCCGGCGCCGGCGACTATTTCGGCGCGCGTCGAGCCAAGGAGGCGCAGCGCTTCTGCGAAGATGCTGGCGAGGCGCTCATCCGGGACGCCGATTACATGACGCCTCGCACCGGCGGGATTGGAAAGCGGTCCAAGGAGATTGAACACCGTCCTGAAGCCGAGCGTCTTGCGTACTCCCGCTGCAAACCGCATGGCCGGGTGCATTTCCTTCGCGAACAGGAAGCCGACGCCGTTCTCGCGTATGCAGCGCTCGACTTGCGAGGGTGTGGCGGCGAGATTGAGCCCGAGTTCCCCGAGCACGTCGGCCGAGCCGCAGAGCGAAGTAGATGCCACGTTGCCGTGCTTGGCAATGACGACTCCCGCGCCGGCCGCGATGAATGCGGCGGTCGTGGAGATGTTGAACGTGCCGGCTCCGTCGCCGCCCGTGCCGACGATGTCGACAGGATCTAGGTCCGATACGTCGATTCTCACGCCGGCGCGGCCCATCGCCCTCGCGGCGCCGGCGAGCGCGGCGGGCGTGACCGGGTTCTTGGCGAGCGCGGTCAGGAATGCGGCGAGCTCCACTTCCCCCATCTCGCCGGAGAGAATCGCGCCGAAGACGCCTTCGCTCTCCTCCTCTGTCAGGCTCTCGCCCTCCAGCGCGCGGCGGAGGATGGCCTTGCGCAGGTCGGCGTTCGCCGTCTTCGCCCGCTTCTTGCCGGTCGCCATTTCAATGAAGTTCGCGATTTGCTTTTCGCCCTCCGGCGTACCGATCGATTCGGGATGGTATTGCAGGCTTTCGATGGGCAGGGTCTTGTGCCTGAGGCCCATTATTTCGCCATCCTCGCTTTCGGCGGAGATTTCAAAGCAGTCCGGGAGAGTCTCGCGTTCGACGGCGAGGGAGTGGTAGCGCATTGCGGCGAAGCCTTGCCTCAGCCCGGCGAAGAGCCCGCGGCCGTCGTGGCGGATGCGGCTCGTCTTGCCGTGCATCAGCTTCTTGGCGGGGACTATCCTGCCGCCGAACGCCTGCGCGATCGACTGGTGGCCGAGGCAGACGCCGAGCATCGGTATTTTGCCTGCGAAGGCGCGGATGGCCGCGAGCGTGACGCCGGCCGAATCAGGATTGCCCGGGCCGGGCGAGAGGACGAGCGCCTCGGGCGCGAGCGCCTCAATTGCGTCGAGCGATATATCGTTGCGTTCCACCCGCACTTCGGCGCCTAGCTTGCGCATGGCGTCGACGAGGTTGTAGGTGAACGAGTCGTAATTGTCGATGAGAAGGAACATGGCGTACAGAGGATTTGGGGCTTGGAATTGGACGATTAAAGCGTTTCTGCGAAGCGGACGGCTTCGAAGACGGCTTTCGCCTTGTTGAGGGTTTCCTCGTATTCCTTTTCAGGGTCGGAATCGGCGACGATGCCGGCTCCGGAGCGCATGACGATGCGTTCGCGTTCTTTGACGAGGGTGCGGATGACGATGGCGAAGTCCATGTCTCCCGTGAGCGAGAAGTAGCCTGCGGCGCCGCCGTATATTCCGCGCGGGGAGTGTTCCATCCCAGAGAGGAGCTCCATCGCGCGGATCTTTGGCGCGCCGGAGAGAGTTCCCGCCGGGAAGACGGCCTTGAGCAGGTCGAACGCGTCGCGATCCGCCGCGAGAGTCCCCTTGACATTGCTCACGAGATGCATCACGTGCGAGTAGCGCTCGACGTGTGCGAAATCTTCGACGCGGACGCTCGCCGTTTCGCACACGCGCCCGAGGTCGTTGCGCCCGAGGTCGACGAGCATCACATGCTCTGCGCATTCTTTTTCGTCGGTCTTGAGATCGCGTTCGAGCTGTTCGTCGGCGGCGGGAGTCGCGCCGCGCGGACGGGTGCCGGCGATGGGCGCGGTTGATGCCGTGCGGCCCGCGAGTTTCACGAGCTCCTCCGGCGACGAGCCGATGAGCGTCTTTTCGCCGATGCGCATGAAGAAGTTGTATGGAGAAGGGTTGATGGTCCGCAAGGCGCGATAGAGCGAAAGGGCGCTGACGGAGGATTTGGCGGTGAATTTCTGCGAGGGGACGATCTGGATCACCTCGCCGGCGCGGATGGCGGCTTTGCATCGCTCGACCATCGAGACGAAATCATCCTTCGTCATTTCGCTTTCGAACGCTTCGCTTGCGCAAACGCCGTCGGTGCGTCTGGCGGCGGCCTGGGCGATGGATTCTGCGCTCAGGAGGCGCTTGTGGATGGCGGCGATGCGGTCCATGGCGTTTTCATAGGCGCGCGGCTCTTTCGTGTCGGCGATGACGACGATCGTCACCGTGTCGCGGACGTTGTCGAAAACGAGGAATGCGTTGCAGACGAGGAACGCCATGACGGGCGTGGACGCATCGCGCTCGAGCTTGAGTTTCGGCTCGAATATGGCGGCGGCTTCGTAGGAGACGTAGCCGACGGCGCCGCCTTGGAATTGCGGCAGCTCCGGCGCCGGGATGTAGCGCGAGGAGGCGAAGAGCGCTTTGAGCCTCTCCAAGGCGTCGTCGCCGGTGATGGTCGCGGCGCTCTCGATGCCGAGGTATGAATAGCGGCCGCGGTTCTCGCCGCCGGCGACGCTTTCGAGAAGGAAGGCGTCTTCATCGTCGGCGAGACGCGAGAGCGCCGCGACCGGCGTCTCGCGGTCCGCGAGGAATTCTTTGAACACCGCGACGCGGTTCGAGGCCGCGGCGCGCTTGGCGAATGTTTCTTGTGCGAGGTAGTTCATGGCAAGTAGGAGGTTGAAAGGTTGGATGGTTGAAAGGCAAAAAACAAAACGGACCGCATCCATCTTTGGATCCGGTCCGCATTTGCGTTTGTCGGTGGTGTGGGAATTTGGCTACAACGTTCCACCCTGCCATGCGAAACCGAATCCGCAAGGCCACCACCAAAACTTGAAGTTGAACGCTGTGTTGCTCATACGCCGCATATTCTACCATATTCCCTTGCGCGAGCGCAAGGGGGAAAATGAGGATTTTTAACACAGAGGCACAGAGAGAATTTCCAGATTTTTAATCGCAGAGACGCAGAAAGAAAAGTTGAATTCTCTCTGTGCCTCTGTGCCTCTGTGTTAAAACCAATCGGAAAAATCGAAAAATCGAATCAACGCAGGAAGATTCCAAATCCCCTGTACAAGGAATGCTTGTAGACGCCTTCCACCTTCACGGTCTGCGGCATGGCCGGGCCCAGCGCGACGAGCCCGAGTCGCGGCAGCACGCCGGATTCGACGGCCGCTGCGTTCAGATCGAGCCGGTAGCCGCCCGCCCCTTCGGGAATGCGGATGTAGCCATTGACGCCTTCAACCTCCAATCCCCATCCGGCGGGGGCGGGTTCGGCAAACTTGATCGCCACGTAGTCGCACATTCCAACGCCGATGTTCCGGCGCTCCCATACCGTCTGCATGCACGCCGTCGCGTCGAATGTCTCGCCGCCGGCGATGCGGATCAAGCGTCCCTTGTCTTTGATGGCCGTCGGCTCTGGCTGCGCCGGTACCTTGTAAACGCCCTCGACTTTGATCTGCTTCGAAGGCGCAGTCCCCCATGCGGTCGAGAGCAGACTGCATTCCGGCAGTCTGCCGCTTGCGAGGACCGATTGGGGGAAGACGTAATTGTATTCGGTCGTTCCTTTCGGCAGATCGATGTGTTCCTGCGTTCCCCAATACGCGAGCCACCAGCCGGACTCCGGCACGGGCTCGGCGAACTTGACGAGAACGCTTTCGCATCCGGCGACATCCACGTTCTGCATCTTGTAGGCCTCTTGCAGATTGCCGCTTGCCGTGTAGCCCGTGTAGCCCTCGCCTTCTTCTTTCACCACCCCTGGGTTGTTGCCCGTTTGCGTCTGCGGAATTTCGACCAATCCGAGCGGTTCGGCGATCGTCGTGGCCTTGGCCTTGTAAATGCCTGCGACCTTGATGGTTGGTTGCGAAGGAATGCCCCAAGACGTGAGCAAGGTGCATTCTGGCAGGACGCCGCTCGCACGGACCGACTCGGGCAGAACGTAATAGTACTCTGTCGCGCCTTCCGGCAGGTCGATGGTTTGCTGGGTTCCCCAATACGCGAGCCACCATCCGGAAGCCGGCACGGGCTCGGCGAACTTGATGACGACGAACTCGCATCCGGCGACATCCACGTTCAACATTTTGTAGGCAACCTGGATGCTGCCGCTTGCCGTATAGCCCGTGTAGCCGTCGCCTTCCTCTTTCGCCATCCCATCAGCCTTGCCCGACTGCGGGATTTCGACGAATTCAAGCGTCTCGCAGTCGATGACGCCGGAGGGTGCGCTTGTCGAAGCGGTATGGATTGCGATTTCGGTGATTGCGTCCGCCGCATTCTCCTCGGCGATCTCGAGCTTGCATTGGGTGTAGGCGTCGACGGCAAACGAGAAGTTGGCGCCGAAGCCGATTTTGGCGAGACGGTTCAGCAGTACTCGCGTATCGTCGGCGGCGTCGACAAGTTTCACGATATACCTGTCGTTGGCGACGCCGGTACTTTTCAGCGAGAGAGTGTAAGTCCCCTTCTCCAGCTGGACGGAACGGTAGACGTTGTTCGCGCCAGTGTTCGCGCCATACGATAGAATCGCGCCCGAGCCCGCCGCCGTTTCGGACCAGCCGCGTTCCGCGCTCGTCGAATCCATGCGCATCTTGAGCGTCTTGTCGCACGCGTCGTCAAGCGTATACCGGCTCATGAAATTCCACATCGTCTTGCTCGAATCCCCGTCCTCGGTGTGGCTTGTAGAGTCGCTGTGCCCCATGCCGTCGCACTCGTAGGCGACGAACGGGAAACCGCCTTCGCCCGCGGCGTAGACGCTCTTCGTGTAGCGCCCCTCGACAGTCGTCGTTTCCGGGACGGACGCGCAGCCATTGCGCGCCACCATCATGTCGCGGATCGCGGGCCACAGGGCGTATAGGACGAAATCGTCGTTCTTGCCGTGAATGTGCAGGAACGGCACGGGGCGCGAACCCGTCGCGCGAAGATGGAATTCGTTCAGTTGATAGCCGGATATCGAGGCGAACGCGGCAAACGTATCCGACGCGAGAGTCGCCGCCGCGTAGGCCATCATGCCGCCGTTGGAGAATCCGCAGCAGTAGACGCGCTTGCGGTCGATCGAATAGAGCGAGGCGACGTCTTCGATTATCGCCTTGAAGAAATCGACGTCTTCCTTGTTCTCGCCATCGGAAAGCCAGCCGTAGCGCATGTCGCCCAGCATGAACCGCTTGATGCCCTGCGGATATACGACGATGCAGCCCGCCTCGTCCGCGGTTTTGAGTGAGAATGGCGAGCGGTTGTTCGGCTTGCAGTAGACGCCGGCGTCCCCGGCGTTCTCTTGCTCGACCTTGGTCTCGACGCCATTGACATTCTTGTAGAAGGTGTAGATGGTGCCGCCGGAGCCGTGAAGCGAAAAGACGAGAGCGCTTTTCGATTTGACAGACGCAGGAACGTAGAGCGCGTAAGAGCGTTCTACGCCGCCGACCGTGACGACCCGGCGTTCGTGGACGGCTTTGGGGGCCGTGCCGTCGTATACCTTGCCCGTCGAATCGACGACCGACCCTTTGTCGACCGTCAGATCGCCCGTAAACTCCCAGTCCCCGCCGAGAGTGAGTTTGCCCTCGCCGGTCTTGACAAGTCCGCCGTCGGTCCCTCCCGGGACGCCGGTCTCGATTGCATATTTGTTGAAGTTGACATCATAGCCGTTCGTATCGAACGTTCCGCCGTTTGCGCCGATCTTCAGGTGGATGTGGTTGCCGTTGAATTCCTCGCAGAATTTATCCCGCGCCGCCGTCGCCTTGAGCGTTCCGCCGTTCAAGAGCAGCGTGCCGGTGGAGCCGCTCATGACCGAACCCAAGACTGGAATCGCCAGCGTGCCGCCGGTGAGTTCGTAGTATCCTGTGGAGCCGCCGCCTGCGAAGCCGAGTTTGAAAGCCTCGCTGTCATTGTCCGCCACCGTCACGGTGCCGCCGGATTGATACACCGAGCCGTGGCGATTGCTTGCCTGCCAGTCGTTGCCGCCGATCTGGATTCGCGCCGCCGTGATGTTCGCGCCATCGATCACATTGAGGACGCCGGGCAGATTCGCATCGCAACCGACGTAGAGATTGCCGCCTATCGCGCATGCGAGGCCGATTGTGAGAGTCGCCTGTTCTATTTCCGCGCCGACATTCCAGTTTCCGCTCGTGGAAATGGTCTTGCCGGTAGATGTGAGAAGAGAGTAGTTCTGCGTTCCCTTGAATGTCAGATCGGCGAACGTCGCATCGACGTCGACTTCTACTATGTTGCCGTTCGCGCCGGAAGCGGTAGTGGTCAGAATCACGCTGTCTCCGCCGCCGGGCAGTCTTTCGGCAGGCGCTCCGTCCGCGGACCAGTTCGCAAGAGTCGACCAGTTGCCGTTTCCGCCCTCGCCGGTCCATGTGAATTCACTTGCCGTGCATGCCAGGGAAAGACAGCATGCCGCGATAGATGAAAGTTTGATAGAGGTTGCTTTCATAACATCCTTTCCTTCAAGAGATTATACTAACATTATAGCATTTCAAACGAACTTCCGCAAGGGGTGTCGAACGCATTTTGTTTTACTGTTTGCCTGCTTTTCTTTGCCTACTTTTCACTTTCGACAATGCGCACGCTGGTCGCGCCTTGGCCGCACCTCATGTCCCTGCGGGAGGCGGCATTCTAAAAGCCTGTCCTGACTTTTTCTTGCGCCTGCCGTATTTCGAATGCGGCTGTTCCGATAACCTTTCCACTTTTCAACCTTTCAACTTTTCAAATACCTCCGCCGCCCCTTTGCATTTTCGCCCCGGATATGGTAAAATATAGGGCAACGGAGTTGAAAATGGCAGAAAAAAACAGTTTCGAGGCGCCGCGCGGCATGCGCGACTTCTATCCCGCAGACATGGCATGGCGCAACAAGGTGTTCGACGCGTTCCGCGCGGCGGGCGAAGCGGCAGGCTTCCAGCCGTACGACGCGTGCGTCGTCGAAAGCTACGAGCTCCTTGCCCGCAAGGCCGGCGAGGAAGTCGGCGAGCAGATCTACCACTTCCAGGACAAGTCCGAGCGCCACCTCGCTCTGCGCGCGGAAATGACTCCGACCCTCGCGCGCATGGTGGCCAAGCGCCAGAAGGAGCTTTCTTTCCCCATCAAGTGGACGACCATCGCGCAGTGCTTCCGCTACGAGCGCATGACAAAGGGCCGCAAGCGCGAACACTACCAGTGGAACCTCGACATCCTCGGCTCCGACTCCGTGCTCGCCGAGGTGGAAGTGATCGGCGCTGCAATCGACGCGCTCAAGCGCATGGGCCTCGAAACGGGCGACTTCAAGGTCCGCGTCTCAAGCCGCAAATATCTCTCGCAGCTTCTTGAAAAGAGCGGCATCGCGCCGGAGTTCCATCCGCAAGTCTTCCTCGCGCTCGACAAGCGCGGCAAAATGCCGGACGGGGAAATCGCGGCCATGCTGCGCGACGGCGGTCTTTCCCAGGCCGACGTCGACGCTACGTTCGCCATCATGGACGTGAAGAGCTACGAGGACTCTCCCGAATTGAAAGAGCTCTTCGCGCTCGCGGAGGTGGCCGGCTTTGCGGACTCGCTCGTCTTCGACATCTCCGTAATCCGGGGGCTCAGCTACTACACGGGCATCGTATTCGAATGTTTCGATGCGAAGGGAGAATTCCGCGCGATATTCGGCGGCGGACGCTACGACAACCTCTTGACGGCGATAGGCGGCGACAAGATACCCGCCGTCGGGCTCGGCTTCGGCGACGTTGTGATAACGGAAATCCTGAAGGAGAAGTTCGGCGAGGCGCCGGCGGCGCAGAAGGACGTGACGATCGTCGGCTTCATGACGGACGCCGAGCGCGACGCGGCGCTCAAGGTCGCACGCTCTCTCCGCTCTGGCGGCGGTCGCGTCGACTTGATGCTTTCGGCGCAGAAGCCGAAGAAATTTTTCGCGCGCTCGGGCCAGGGCGGCTATGCGTTCGCGGTGTTCATCGGTCCGGACGATGTCGCCGCCGGCTGCGCGAAGATGAAAAATCTTGCAACGCGCGAGGAAACCCCGATATGCCTGACAAAGAACTAGAAGCCATACTTCCCGTCCTCGCAGAGCGTTTCGCCCGTGTCCGCAGCGCTCTCGTGGTCGGCTTTGCGAATCCCGCCGTCATCCAGACGCTGAACGAATTCCGTCCCGGCATCTGGATGGACGAGACCCACGAACT
This sequence comes from Verrucomicrobia bacterium UBA3761, assembly GCA_002371135.1. Classification (GTDB taxonomy): domain Bacteria; phylum Verrucomicrobiota; class Kiritimatiellia; order RFP12; family UBA1067; genus UBA1067. The sequence continues at coordinate 30,558 of DFGB01000001.1, forward strand.
GCCGCTGCCGTTCGAGAACGACCAGTTCGAGGTGGTGGTGGTCGCCGCCGGAGCGCTCTCCCGCGAGATGGTGCGCGAGGTGAACAGGGTTTTGCGGCCGCAGGGATGCATGTTCTTCTCGGTTCAGGAAAAACGTTCCAACGGCGACGGCGGCTACAGCTCGCCGGAGGTATACAAGCTCATACGCGAAGGGTTCGACATAGTGACCGTCAAGCGGCCGAAGTGGTGGTATTTCGGACTCAAGGGGCACACGCTCACCGTGTGCGCGGCGAAGAAGGCGTGGCGCGAACGCCGCGGCATTTTCGAAAACGGCGTCTACCTCTTCACCCCGTTCCGCGGCAAGACCGGCTGACGGACGAGATTTGGACATCGACAACATTTTTCCACGATGAAAATCATTTCAACTGCAATACTTTCATGCTTTGCGGCGCTGACTCTTTGCGCGGCGCCGAAGGGCGGCGGCGATGCCATAGCGCAGTTGCTGAACTCGCGTTCGGCGGGAAGCCCCAAGGCGTTCGAGGAGGCCGCGGAAGTGGTCGCCGCCGAAGCCCGCGACGGGAAGATTCTCCAGCAGTTTCTGGTGGCGGTGCTCTCGCGCGAGCAGGGTGCGCCGAAATGCCTGCAGATCGACGAAGAGACGCGCAAGAAGTATTTTGCGAACTCCAGCGCCCGGATAGAGGCGCTCGCGGAGAGGAAGTCGAACGCACTCGCGTGGTATCTGCTGTCGCTCGAAAAGAACGACGTGCGGCTTCTGAAGAAAGCGGCGGACGCGGGCAACGTGCAGGCGCTGAACAACTGGGGCACCATAACGCTCACCCAGGCGCTCGCGAACCCAGGCGTCGAGACGAACGACGTGGAGATGATCCTCCACTCCAGTTTCAAGGCGTTCGAGACGGCCGCCGGCAAGGGCGATTCCAACGGTCTCTACAACCTCGGCATGTGCTACATGGAGGGCTACGGCTGCCTGCGCGACCCGGAGAAGGCGTTCACGCATTTCAAGGCGTCGGCGGAGCTTGGCCATCCCGAGGCGATAAACAACCTCGGCGCGTTCTACCGCGACGGCGTGGTGGTGCGCAGGGATCTTGCGGAGGCGGCGCGCCAGTTTGCGCGTTCGGCCGATCTCGGCAATGCGTACGGCCAGCTCAACTACGCGCTCGCGCTGCAGCGCGGCGAAGGCCTGCCGCGCGATTCGGAACGCGCGGCGCGCCTCTTCCGCGATGCGGCCGAGAAGGGGAATCTAGAGGCGGTCAACGCATATGCGATGTGCCTTTTCGCGGGCGACGGCGTCAAGAAGGACGTGCGTCTCGCCGTGCGGTGGTATACCGTCGCCGCCGAACGCGGACTTTCCGCCGCGATGGAGAACCTCGCCGCGTGCTATGAAGCGGGGCTTGGCGGCCTCGAGCGCAGCGACCGCAAGGCGCTGCTCTGGAAAATGCGCGCCCGCGCCGCCCGCGGCGACCGCAACGCCGCAGCCTGGGTGATGCAGAACAGCGAGGGAAAACTCTAGAAGCCCCTCTTCTTCGACGAAACAATGAAACTACTGATGATAGGCGACGTGGTCGGTAGCCCCGGCCGCAGGATATTCAAGAAGGAGGTGCCGCGCCTGCGCGCGGAGCTCGGTCTCGACGCCGTCGTGGTAAACGCCGAAAACTGCGCCGCGGGCTCCGGCATAACCGCCGCGCTTGCCAAGGAGTTTTTCGAGGCCGGCGCGGATGCAATCACCCTCGGCGACCATACGTGGGGGCAGAAGGAATTCGCAGGCCAGATCGACTCCGTCGACAATCTCGTCCGGCCATGCAATTTCCCGCCAGAATGCCCCGGCAAGGGGTGGCGGCTTGTAACGCTGCCCACATGGCGCTTCGCCGTCCTCAACGTCCAGGGCAGGACGTTCATGCAGAATGCCGATTGCCCGTTCCACGCGACCGAAAAGGCGCTTTTGGAGATGCCCAAAGACGTTCCCGTCTTCATCGACTTCCACGCCGAGGCCACGAGCGAGAAGATTACATACGGCTTCCGCTTCGACGGACGCGTTACCGCAATTTGCGGAACGCACACCCACGTCCAGACCTCCGACGCATGGGTGCTCCCGGGCGGCACGGCGTACATCACCGACCTCGGCATGACCGGCCCCTACATTTCTTCCATCGGCCGCGACCTCAAGCCCGTCACGAAAAAGTTTGTCACCGGCATGCCGTCGCGTTTCGACGTCGCGGAAGGCCCTTCCGTCCTCGAAGGCGCCGTAATCGAGTTCGACCCCGCCACGCGCAAGGCGACGGCAATCAACGCATTGAGGGTCAAGGAGCCGCTCGCTGTTTAAAATCAAGACACAATACAACCAGAAAGGACCTCGCAATGAGACCTGGACTTTGGCAAATCGTAATCGTAGTCGGCATCGTCGTGCTGCTGTTCGGCGCGGCGAAGATCCCAGAGATCGCCCGTTCGCTCGGCAGGGCCAAGGGAGAGTTCAAGAAGGGCCTTGAAGAAGGCGCCGCCCTCTCCGACGAAAACAAGCTGGAAGACAAGGCTTCGTAACGCCGCATGACGGATCTCCTGCGCGAGCGGTTGAAATCGCTTCCGAACCGGCCGGGCTGCTACATAATGCGCGACCGCCAGGGGGTCATCATCTACATCGGCAAGGCGAAGAATCTCAAGAAGCGCGTATCGAGTTATTTCCGCCCCGGGGCGCGCCATCCGCCCAAAGTCCGCTCGATGGTCTCGACGGTATACGATTTCGAGTTCATGACGGTGAAGAACGAGGCGGAGGCGCTCCTCACCGAGGCGTCGCTCATCAAGCGCCACAAGCCGCGCTTCAACATCTTGATGCGCGACGACAAGCGCTATCTCGCGCTCAAGGCCGAGACCGACGCGGCGTGGCCGCGGTTTGAGTGCGTGAGGATAGTGCGCGACGACGGGGCGCGGTATTTCGGCCCGTTCCCGTCCTCGCCGGTCGTGCGCGCCGCGAAGGATTTCGTCGAGAAGCGCTACGGCATCCGCGAGTGCGATGCGATAGCCCCGGACGCCGAGACGCACCGCCACTGCATGGCCGACGTCATCCGCACGTGTTCGGCGCCGTGCATCGCCCGAGTGACGCAGGAGGAATACAAGGCGCGGTTCGAGGAGGCGTGCGAATTTCTGGAAGGGCGGCGTCCGGCCGTGATCGCCGAGGTGCTCGAAAAAATGCGCGAGGCGTCGGAGAAAGGGGATTTCGAGGCGGCGGCGCGTCTGCGCGACACGGCGTTCGCGCTCAAGGAGATAACGAAGTCGCATTTCGTCCGCAAGTCCCCGGAGATGCGCCGCGAAGACGCGCAGCGCGGCCTCGCCGAACTTGCCAAGGCGATTGGACTTGCCAAACCGCCGCGCATCATCGAATGCGCCGACATCTCGAACCTCTTCGGCACCCACAACGTCGCCTCGCTCGTAGTCGCGCGCGACGGCCTGCCGGACAGGCGCTTCTACCGCCATTTCAAAATCAAGTCGTTCGAAGGCGCCGACGATCCCCGCGCGATGGCCGAGGTGGTCAGGCGGCGCTACGGGCCGGAGTCGACGCTCCTTGAGACCTCCCCGCGAGCCGACCTCTTCATCTGCGACGGCGGCATAACGCAGCTCCGCGCCGCTCGCGAGGCGTTCGCCGAAATCGGCGTCACGGACATCCCGACGGTCGGCCTCGCCGAGCGCCAGGAGGAAATCGTGCTCGACGACGGCCGCGAGAACCTGCTTCTCCCGCGCGATTCAGAGGCTCTGTTCGTGTGTACGCGTCTGCGCGACGAGGCCCACAGGTTCGCAATCACGTATCACCGCTCGCTCAGGGAGAAGGCGATCCGCGAATCGGTCCTCGACGAGATACCGGGCATCGGCGAGGCCAAGAAGGCGCGCCTTCTAAAGGAGTTCCGCTCGGTGCGCACAATCGCGAAGGCGAGCGTCGAGGATATCCGCCGAGCAGCCGGCGTCTCGCTCCAGGTGGCGGAAGAAATTTCGCGCCGCCTCGCGGCAAGGTGAGAGAAGAGTGAAGAGGGCTCTAGATTAACTAGAATTTCTAGATGCTCTAGAAGCTCCAGCAAATCGAAAAATCAGAAAATTCTTCAAAAATGTGCAATTTCAAGACGACTCTCAAGTATGCGGTGGCGACGTTCGCGGGGGCGCTAATCCTGTGCGCCGCGACGAAGTACATCGCAAGTTGGTTTGGCGTGGAACTGCACGACCAAAACACGCTTGAACTCTTGAAATCCTTCCACGGACGCAAACTTGCGATGCTCGTCGCCTATGCCGTGATCGGCGCGCCGGTCGTCGAGGAGCTTTTCTTCCGCGGCCTCCTCTTTCGCCTGCCTTCATGGTTCGTCGGATGGAAGTTTCACGGAAAGTTCCGCGCGGCGCCCGCCGTGTTTGCGGTTCTTTCGTCCATCGTCTTCGTCGCCGTGCACTACGGCAAGGTGAATCCCTTCCCCGACAATGCGTTCATAGGTCTCTTCTACTTCGCGTTGATTCAGTGCCGGCTGTATGCCAAAACCGGGCTCATCGTGTATCCCATCCTCAACCATTTCCTCTTCAACTGCGCAAACCTCGCGTGCGCAATGGCGTTCGGCGGCTAGAGAATTTTTCGATTTTTCGATTTGCGATTTATGTTTTTATTGTGCCGGCCAGAGTTTTTGTTAGTATTTTTATCGCAGAGACGCAGAGCGTGAAAAGTCCTGATAAACTCTGCGTTCTCAGCGTCTCTCAAGTTTCTGCGATAAATACTGGCCTTATTCATGTTCACTACAATAACACAGAGTCACTCAAGGCACAGAGAAAAGTTGAAAGGTTGAAAAGTGCAAATCGAAAATCGTGCAAATCGAAAATCGAAAATTCTCAAATGAAAGTCTGTTTTGAAACATTCGGGTGCCGGTTGAACCGCGCCGAGGCGCTTGAGATGCAAGCGGCGTTCGTGGAACGCGGCTGGGAAGTCACCTCCAGCCACGCGGATGCCGATATGGTCGTAGTGCGCGGGTGTTCCGTGACGGCGCGCGCGGAAAGCGATTCGCTCAAGTTGATCGAGCATATCCGCGAGAAGTATCCTCTCAAGCGCATAGTGGCGACGGGATGCCTCTACGACAAGCGCAACGAACACTGGCTGCGCGACTTGAGCCTGGCGCGCCCGCCCTCGCCCGCCGTCGCCGCACGCATCGCCGCACGCGCCAAGACTTCCTCCGAGACCGCCGCGCCGACCGCGCGCGCCTATCTCAAGGTGCAGGACGGCTGCTCGATGGGCTGCGCGTTCTGCATCGTGCCGCAGTTCCGCGGCAAGGCCCGCAGCGAACATTTCCAGGACTGCCTCGACAAGGCGAAGGCGTTCATCGACTCTGGGTACCATGAAATCGTCGTCACCGGCTGCAACCTTTCGATGTACCACGCCGACGGCAAGGGGCTTTCTGACCTCGCCGTGGCGCTGGCGGAGCTCGACCCCGGTTGCAGAATCCGCCTCTCCTCCGTCGAGCCCGGCCAGGCGGCGCTCTCCCTCGTCGACGCGATGGCCGCGACGCCGGGGATATGTCGCTTTCTGCATCTTCCCGTCCAGTCCGCTTCGGCGATGATGCTGAGTTTCATGCGTCGCCCGTATACGATGAAACTCGTCGACGAAATAATGGCGAAAGCCGCGCGCCTCATGCCGGGCATCGCCATCGGGTGCGATTTGATGACGGGTTTCCCGGGCGAGACCGAGCTCGACTTCCTCGCGACGAAGTTCCTTTTCGATCGCCACCTCATCGCCAAAGCGCACATTTTCCCGTACTCCGAGCGTCCGGGGACGCTAGCCGAGCATTTCCCGGGCGTCATATCGCGTTCGATCCGCAAGGAACGGGCGCACGAGCTCGCTAAAATCGCCGACGCCGAGCGCACGCGCTACGCCAAGCGCTTCATCGGCAAGGATGTGGAGTTCGTGGTCGAAGACGAGGAGCAATGCTCGGGATGGTCGTCGGAGTATCTCTGGTGCGTGGCGACGTCGATGGCGATCGCGCGCCCCAAGCGCCGCGAACTTGTCAAAATGCACGTTCTGGAGACACAAGGGCACATGTTGATTGGACGGGCCGAGCGCCGCTAGACCGCACACGGCAAGCTGTTCATATGGCTTTCTGTTTTATCGCAGAGACGCGGAGACGCAGAGTACGCAGAGGTTTTATCGAGAGAGCCAATCGAAAAAATCTCTGCGTCTCTGCGATAAAAAAACAGAATGTCAGGACGCCAATCGAAGAATCTGCTCCATGGACTTGAAGAAGACGGAAGCGATCTGTCTGCGGATTTCACCCTGGTCGCGGACGAGCCATGTAGTCTCCTGGCTGACGCCGGAGGGGCTGCTTTCGACCGTCGTCAAGGGGGCGGAAAGGCCCAAAAGCATGTTTCTGGGGCAATACGACATCAACTACACGTGCGAACTCGTGTACTACGCGCGGGGCTTTCGAGAGGCGCGAGCGCTCCGCGAGTGCGCCCCGCTCGTCTTCCGCTCGCCCTTGCGCGAAGACTGGCGTTCGATGCTCGTTTCAGACCGCTTCAGGTATCTGGCGGGGTTGTTCGCGCACGAGGGACCCGACGCGGCAGCGTGGTTCGCCCTCCTCGCGCGCCATCTCGACCGCCTGAGCGAAAATGCCGGAAAACCCCAGGAAAAACGCGAAAATCTGCTCGCGCTTCTGCTCGATTTCGAAATCGAGGCGCTTTCTCTCGGCGGTCTCAGGCCGGAAATCATGCTTTCTGAAGGCTCTTTTTCGCTGCGCGGGGAGAGGAAAATGAACGTCTCGCGCGAGGTTGTCAAGTGTATTTCCGCGCCGCTGAAAGAAAAAAATATTCAAATTCTACTGGACACGGCGAGGGTAATTGGTGTATTCTATACATTCCACGTGGAAAAAGGCGTCGAAGGACGGCGCCAGATACTGCAAACGATTTAGTAACAAAGGAAAGGTCATAGAAGAAAATGGCTAAGCTCCAAATCATCGGCGCGGCACTGGCCGTCGCCGCCATCGCGGCAGGATGCCGCAAGGAAGAACCCGCCCCTGCGCCTGCAGAGCCCGCAGCCGAGACGCCTGCCGCCGAGACGGCCGAGGCGTTCGACCCGGCCGAGCCCGTCGTCACCGTCGCGGGCAAGACGCTCACGCGCGGCGACATCAAGAAGGATATCGATGCGATCATCGCGTCCCAGGGCGACAGCATCCCCGCCAACGAACGCGAGTTCGCCGAGAAGGAAATCTCCAACCAGCTCGTCCAGGCGTTCCTCCTCGAGACCGTTCTCGTGAAGAAGGCCGGGGAACTCGGCTACTCCATCTCCGACGAGGAGTACAAAGAGCGCCAGGATGAAATCCTCAAACAGCTTTCCTCCTCGCCCGACGCCCCCAAGACGTTCGAAGAGGCGCTTGAGAAGAATCCGCTCGGCGCCGAGCGCGCCGCCGAGCAGCTCAAGAACGGCATCCTCATCGACAAGATGCTCAAGGCTGAAGTCTCCGGCAAGAATACCAAGGACTACACCGCCGAAGCGCAGAAGGTGATCGACGAAATCAACGAACACAACGCTTCTCTCGCCGGCGCGGGCGAAAAGGCCCTCGAGAAGATCAACTCCCTCAAGGCGCAGCTCGACGCCGAGCCCGCAGAGTCGAAGATGGCGAAGTTCGCCGAACTCGCCAAGGCCGAGTCCGGCTGCCCCTCCGGCAAGAAGGCCGGTGGCGATCTCGGCGAGTTCACCCGCGGCATGATGGTGCCTGAATTCGAGGAAGTCGCCTTCACCCAGCCCATCGGCGTCGTTTCCGACCCCGTCAAGACGCGCTTCGGCTACCACCTCATCGTCACTACGGCCAAGACCCCCGCCGTCGAGGCAGAAGGCGACAAGCCTGGCGAGCCCGAGAAGGTGACCGCCAGCCACATCCTCGTCAAGGTCGAGGAGCCCGAGAAGGTTCCCGAACTCGAGAAGGTCGAGAAATTCATGAAGATGCAGGACGAGCGCGGCCTCGTCGCGCAGTACATCCGTGCGGCGCTCCGCGACGCCAAGCCTGAAATCGCCAAGGACTTCGAATACCTCCTCCCCCCGGCCGAAGAGAAGTAAGCCCTTGGGAAATGTTGCCAATGTGGAAAAGTTGCCAATAACCAATAACCAATAACAATTGGAAATTGGCAACATTGGTATTGGCAACATTGGAAATTGGCAACATTCCCCGTCCCCCCTTGACCACGCGGGCGATTTTTGGTATAATTTGCGTCTCTTTGAAAGGATAAGAAGAAAATGAGCCAGCACGCATCTCTTAAAGGCACCAGCAAGATCACTTCCCGCCGCAACGTCCTCAAGCGTTTCGAGCGCGTCAACCTTCTCCAGAAGCGTGGAGAGTGGAAGGCGGGCGATCGCGGCCTCGGTCTCAAGAAGACCAAGCCCGAAGCCTGATACTTGCCGCCAGTAGCCAGCGATTCTGGCTTTGCAAAACCCGCCCATGGCCTCCCAACGGCCACGAGCGGGTCTTTTGTTGTTTAAAAGCCCTCTGGCAGTCGAATCCAAAGTCATACCTGTCAGTCCGAAAAGTCACAGTTATGACTTTTCATTTCACAGCTGTGACTTCTCAAAGTGACAGCTATGACTTCTCAAAGTGACAGCTATGACTTCCCAAAGTGACAGCTATGGATTCGGCACCGACAGCTTTCAATTCGTTTTTGCTGGTTGTCATGAGCGTTCCCAAACGAAGTTGGAGCCAGGGCATCCGCTTCGCGGACAGCCTTCGGCTGGGGGATATTCCTTGGCGTTTCAGCCGCGCTGCACTCGCGAGGGGCGTGTGGGGCGAGTATCGCGCAAAACGTGCTAAAAACGCACAAAATTGCCGCTTTTGAAAAAAAACAGCCCCCTCCCCCCTATTCAGCACGCCGAAAATATGGTAAAATATTATTCTTTTCAGGGCCTAGGTTTGTCTTCATTCGCCATGCAGCGCTGGCTGCGCCGGGCGGCGGAAGCCGGGCCTTACAGAGGAGACGAGTATGAGAAATATGAAGTTGTGCCAGTTTGCCGCGTTGTCGCTTCTGCCCGTTTTGGCAGTCGCCGCGCCGAATTTCCCCCTTGGAACCCACCTCTATAAAGGTACGCTCACGGACTGGAAGAACAAAGTCCTGACCTCGACCGCCAAAGTGACCATCCAGGCCGTCGCCACTAACGGGACCGTCATCGCCTCCACGACCGTGGCCGATCCTACGGTGGAAGGCTACAATTTCCTGTTGCAGATACCGCTTTCGACAACCGCCACCGACTCTACGGCGACCGTGGGCGATAAGCTCAACTGCGTAATCCTCCAGGATTCCGGCCTCTCCCTCGCGGCGACGCCCCTTACCGTAGGCAAGGCGAACACCGTATCGACGGTCGCCCTCAAGTTCATAAACATGAAGTCATATACCGACGGGACGAACTCGGTCAGCGTGCCGCAGGAATACATCGACGCCATTTCCGTCTGGATCGAGGCGTACAGAGACGAACTCGGAATCACGGGCGACTACGATCCGTTCGCCGACTACGACAGCGATGGTGCCTCGAACTACGCCGAATACTGCGCGGGGACGGATCCGTTCAATGCGGCGGACAAACTCGAGATTCTCGCCTACGCCGCGGAGCAGGAATCCCTCCACAGACTCAAATTCGAGTATGTCGGCGGGCACGTCTACGGCGTGTCGACGACGCTTTCGCTCATGAAGCCGGCATGGACGACGCAGGGGGTGAAGAAATCCGAGACCGACGTCGAGCACGAGCAGGTGATGCCGTCTGCGGACGAGGATGCCGTCGGCGATATTGAAATCTACGTCGTTCCCGCCGAAGGAGCCACGAGCCAATTCTTCAGGCTGGAAGCAAAATAAAGTTGAAAGGTTGAAAGGTTGAAAAGTTGAAAGGTTGTTGGCTATGGCGGCATTCAAGTCGTTTGAGGATATTCACGCCTGGCAAAACTCCCGAGTCCTAGTCAAGGAAATCTATGCAGCGACAAGCAGCGGCGATTTTGTCAAAGACTACGGGTTGAAAGACCAGATTAGGCGTGCGGCAGTTTCCATCTGTTCAAACATTGCAGAGGGATTTGAACGGCGAGGGAACAAGGAGTTTATCAATTTTCTTTGGTTTGCCAAAGGTTCGGCGGCGGAAGTTTGCTCGCAACTGCACCATGCCAAGGATCTAGGCTATATTACCGATGAGAGATTCAAAGAGATGTATGATTCTGCGAAATTGATTGGAGGAATGTTATTCAATCTCATAACAGTTCTTTCTTCCACTGACATGAGGACAAAACAATGAAACGAACCCATTTGTCGGCTTTTCAACTTTTCAACCTTTCAACTTTTCAACTTCTCTGCGCTGCAGTCGCGGCGCTGTGCGCCGCGACTGCAGCGCAGGCGGCGCACATCGAGGAAACGATATCGCTCGCGAAGGGGTGGAATGCGATCTACCTCGAGTCTACGCCGGACGTCGCGGCGTGCGAGGAGTTTTTCGCCGGGGCGCCGGTCGAGCGCGTGGCGTCCTACCACTCCGACGCATACTCCTCGACGCGCCAGATCGCCGACGATGGCAGCGTAATCGAGCAGAAGCCGATCTCCTACTACGTGTGGGTGCCGGGCGACGAGACGGCCTCGACGATGGCTTCGCTCGGCGGCGGCCGCACTTACATGATCCTCGCGACGAACGCATGGTCGAAAACGTTCCTCGGCGTTCCTGCCGCTCCACAGCAGACGTGGCGCGCCACGACGGGCGAGACGGGCTTCATGAACATCGTCGGCGTTTCGGCGGACGCGGCGGCCTCCATCGCGGCCAAGGCGTATTTCGGCGAAGGCCCGTTCGGCAAGACATCGGGCGTCGCCTACCAGATTGGCGGGTCGAAGACCGAGGCGCCAACATTCCTCCCGATGACGATTGGCGCCAAGGCGAAGGTGGGCGGCGGCAAGGCATACGCCCTCTCTGCGACGCAGGACGCCGACTGGCCGGGAGTCGTCGGTTTCTCCGGCAATGCCGCAGTCGCGTTCGGGTCTGATGAATTTTCCGGCGTCACGCTCAAGAATTTCGGCACGACGAACCGCACGTTCAGTGTGAAAATCGTCGCGTCCAAGGACGCTCAGGAAGCCTTCCCGCCGATGAAGCGCATGGTCAAGGACGCCCAGGGCAAAGAATCATGGGTGGCCGTCGAGCCCGGCGTGGCATGGGAAGTTCCGCTTGCAGCCAGCGCCCTCTCGGCGCAGCGCTTCGCCCTCGACCGCACGGCGATGGCCGCCGGCACGACGTATGCGGCCGTGATGCAGATCGACGACCTCGGCGGCACGCAGATGCGCGTCAGAATCCCCGTGACGGCCGGCGAGAAGACGGCTGACGAAGCGGCGTATCCGACCGGTCTCTGGGCGGGATACATCCAGATGGAGGCAGTTTCCTCGCTCACCAACGAGACGCCTACGGCCGCGGCGGGCAAGCTTAGAATGAACATCCTCGTCCACGTCGATGCCAACGGCAAGGCGAAACTCCTCCAGCGCGTCGCCGCCGGGGTCGATTCCGAGGGCAACGTCCGGCTCTTCAAGGAGCTTTCTTCCGCCAAGGCGGCCTGCGAAAATCCACGCCGCCTGTCTACGGTCATGATGAGCGTCGACAACCCCATCGTCGAAGCCACGACGCACACGACGTTCGGCGACCAGTTGCAGTTCCAGTGGACCGTCCCTCCCGCGGCGCGCGACAACCCGTTCCGCCACGCCTGGCATCCCGACCACGACGGCAAGACGGCCGACTACTCCGGCGAACTCCCCTCCGGCGACGACCTCGCGAACTACGTCAACCCCGTGAAGCCCGAGCTCTGGAGCGTCGCCAATACGCTCTACTTCTCGTGGCACGAACGGAACGACCCGGATGCGGACATCTATTTCGAACACAACCCCGGCGAGACCACGGCGGGCTTCGCGACCTGGACGGTCGGCGGGCTTGTCTCCGGCGGCCAGATTACTTCGACCTCGAAGGGCGAGATAAACTCGATCGGCGTCTTCTACCTCAAGCGCATCGCCGAAGTCGCCGAAATCGAATAGCGACCATCTAGAACTTCTAGAACCTCTAGATCCCCAGATAAATTTGAAAGACTGCGAGAAAAACCCATGAATACGACAAAAAAAATCCTTGCAACACTGCTCTGCGCATTGCTCGCCGCGGCGGCCAACGCCGCCGTGCCGGAAATGCTCACCTACCGCGGGCAGCTCTGGCGCACGGGCGGGTTCGCCGCGGACGGCGAAAACCTCACGCTCACGTTCAAGATCTATGACAGCGAAACACCGGATACCGTGCTCTGGGGACGCTCGGTCGTCGCGGCGGTCGATGCGGACGGCGTCTTCTACGCCGAGCTGAAGGACGACAACGGCGCGGCGGTGCAGGGCGCGGCATATACGAAGCTTGTCGATGCTGTCGCCGCCGTGAAGGGCGCGGTCGAAATCGGCCTCACGCCGCCCGGCGCGGGCGAGATAACGCCGCGCCAGACTTTGACGACGGGAGTGCGCGCCGCGCGCGCCGGGCGAACGAAGGCGGTCGACGTCTTCTACGCCGAAAACCGCATCCTCGCCGGCGCGATGGCGATCGACGAGTTGACGATATCGTCCGTCACCGTGACGAACGGCACGGCGCAGCTCCCGCCCGTCTGCTACCTCGCGCCTGTCGCGGAGCAGTCGATTGGCGGCGGCAAGGGTACGGTCACGCTCAAGGGCCTATCGCTCGCCCGCCCCTCTTCGCCTTACGCACCCGGCGGGAGCGGACGCTACACGACCAACGCCGCCTCCTGCGACATGGTGCTGACGTATGAAAACGACGAAGGCGCATTCACGGTGCTGCTGCCCAAGGGCTGCCAGGTCCAGGGCGATTCCGCGCTGGTCCGCACAGTAAGCGCGACGGCCTTCGGCAAAGCGAACTGATTTAGAAGGGGATACGGGAATGAAAAAGATTCTTTTGACGGCATTGCTCGCCGCTGCGACGATGGCGGCCGAGGCGCGGTTTTCATCGACGCACGTCGAGCTGACCTCCGCTACGAACAGCGACCTCGACAACAACACGATATACGACGTCAGCGCGAATCTCGAAATATCCGCCAATCCGGGTTCGAGCGCTTTTGTGGTCGCAGGCGGCAAGACGGTCGGTATCAACATCAAGAAGGGCGTTACGCTCACGGTGAACGGCGGTGCCGCGACGGGCGCGACCGGCGCGGGCGCGGCGTTCAACGTCCTTCCCGGTGCGACTCTCTACTTGATGGGCGAAGGCAGGCTCGTCGCCACCGGCGGCGCGGCGGCGAACGGTCTCGGCGGCTCCACGGGCGGCAGCGGCTCGATCAATACCAAGGCGGAGACCGGCATCGGCGGCTCCGGCGGTGAAGGCGGCAAGGGCGGCGGCGGCGCCGCGGCCGCGATCGGCGGCATCGGCGGCAACGGCGGCGCGGGCGGCGCAGGCGGCGCAGGAACGCAAAAGACGTGCTCGCGCGGCGCGTTCGCCGGCGACGGCGGCTCCGGCAGCGCCGGCTCCAGCGGTTCCGCGGGCGGCGCGATGGGCAAGGTCGTCATCCTCGGCAACCTCGAAGTCGTGGCGACGGCGGGCGCGGCGGCGACGGCCGACGGCGGCGCCGGCTCCAGCGGCTCCAAGGGCACGGATGCGGGCTCCGGCTGGACGAACAACTACGCGGCCGGCGGCGGCGGCGGCGGCGGCGGCGGCGCGCGCGGCCAGAATGCGGCATACGGCATCGGCGGCGGCGGCGCGGGCGGCGCCGGCGGCGGCGGCGGCGGCGCGGGAGGTACGCTCTGCAACTCCGCCTCAGGCTATGAAACCGCGTGGGGCGCCGGCGGCAAGGGCGGCGCCTCCTACACCGGCTCCACCGGCTCGACCGGTTCGAACGGCGGCGACAAGACGAAGACCCTCTACTACGGCACCGCGAACGGCGGCGGCGGCGGCGATGGCGGTTCCGCGAATACTACGCGCGGCGACAACGGCACGCTCATGATCGGCCCGTTCGTCCAGTTCGCGTCGTCCCCGCGCCGCGCTTCGAACACGCCGCTCGTCCCGGCGATGGAGGCGCTCTACACGACTATTTTCCACTTCTTCTCCCAGGACGCGGAAGTCGGCACGGCCTCGGCTTCGCTGATGCTCCCGATGCCAGGCGCGCCGGATATTACGCGCAATGGCTACCGCTTCCTCGGCTACTTCACCGAGAAGACGGGCGGCGTTTGCATCTACGGACCCGACGGCTCGGCGTACTCGCCGGTCTGGGGGAGCGTCGAGGATTCCATGAACCTCTACGCGCACTGGGAAGTCGCGCCCACGATGTTCGTCGTCAACACGAACGAAGACGGCGAAAACCTCGGAAACGGCAAAATTACGCTCCGCGACGCGATGCGCGAGCTGAGCGCCGACGCGACGCTCGCGGGAACGAGCGGCGTCCGCCGCATCGAGTTCGACCTCCCGGAATACGATGGCAAGAACGTCATCACGCTCTCGAGTACCATCGCGGTGGATGCCGGGACGTCGCCGATCGAGATCGACGGCTTCAACGGCGGGAACGGCGTGACGATTACCTCTGGCGGATCTTTCAGCGCCTTGCAGCTTACCGGCTCCGACGTGAGCCTCACGCGTCTCAACTTCAGGAACTGCCCCGCCCAGGCAGTCGCGCACAGCGGGGGATTGACGGTCGTGGATTGCTCCTTCATCGGCAACAAGGGGGCGATCGGGGGCGGCCGCGACGCAAAGCTCGTGGCGATGAACTGCACGTTCGCGGACAACGAAGCGAGTGGCGGCGGCGCCGTGGCGCTGTCCGACACCTCGGCCGAAGCCGCGTTCGTCAACTGCACGTTCGCCCGCAACAAGGCGGGGACCGGCAGCGCGGTGGCTTCGCTCAAGGCCCCGCTCGTCTTCATCCACTGCACGCTCGTCCCGGGCGGCGCCAACGCGCTCGTGAGCGCGGCGGGCATCGATACATACTTCCTCAATACGCTAGTCGCCAAGCCCTCGGGCGGCACGGCCGTGACGGCCGGAACGGCGACCTCTATCTGCTCGTCGCTCGGGACGCAGAACCAGGGCGCCATCCTCAACCCGCCGCAGGCGGACGATCTTCTCGGCGTGCGCCAGATCTGGTACGAGCCGGTGCACTCCTCGGAGAGCGGCAATCGCGATGCGGCGCTCGTCCTCTACGACAACAGTCTCGACAACATCGCCATCGTCACGAACGGCGTGACCGAGGCGCTCGTGGGCAACGCCGGACTTGCGCTGATGCCGATCGGCATCGACCAGCTCCACGGCGCGCGAATGGCCCCCGTGCGCGGCGCAGTGCGCATTGCGACGGGCGTCCAGCCGCCTGTCGTGAACGTCGAAGGCGTCGCGTGGGGTCTCACCAACGCGACTGTCTCCGCGACCGCTACGGTGCTCTACGACGACGAGACATACGAAGAAAAGCCCGTCACCGTGAAGACGAACGGCGACGCAATTTTCGGCGCGTCGGTGGAAGTCGACGGCAGCGACCTCTATACCCACAACGCCCAGGAAGTGCGCCTCGCGGGAATGCCCGGCAATCCCGCGATGACGGTCGCGACGAGCCCCTACGCGCTCGTCGCGTCGAGCGCGTCGGTCCTCGCGACGGACGAGAGCGAAGTCTGGCTGCCCGGCGACGAAATCCGCGTCACGACGGCGCTGGGCGACAGCCTCGTCACGAGCCAGCTCGAAGTCGGCGGCGAGGCGTTCTCCGCCGGCTCGCTTGCGGGCTTCCAGGATATAACGCTTGACGAAGTGAACATGCGCGGCGGCTCGCTCAGGCTCCTCGGCGCCATTTCCAAGGATGGCGGCGCGCAGATGGCGAACCTCGACAACAAGACGATCGGCGGCGGCGACGATGAAGACGCGGGCTCCCTCTCCAGCGGCTCAAAGAGCTGGATCGCGCAGTACGACGGCTTCGTGCAGATCCGCGCAGAAGCGAGCGGCACCTCGGCGAACGGCAAAGTCGGCCTTATGGTCGGCAGCCTGGAAGTGACGCCGCTTGCCGCCATCGGCGCCGGCGGCGCGAGAACGCCCATCTGGACCGTCCCGGTGCGAAAGGGCGAGACCGTAACTCTCGAGTCGAGGGGGCTCAATCTCGGCTACAAGACGCAGTTCATCTACTTCGGAGTCAAGGAGTAGTTGAGCCGTTGAAAGGTTGAAAAGTTGAAAGGTTGAAAGGAAAAGACCTATGAAGAAAATAATTTTTGCTGTGCTGGCGATGGCCGCCGCGCTGGCGGCGAGGGCGGTGCAAATCGAGTTGCTGACGAACGGCGACGGCTCGACGAAGGCCGGATGGACGGTCTCCGGCAGTTTCGAGTCGGAGGATTCCTGGTTTGTGACGGGACACACCACAGCCACGATGAGGCAATTGGTGGATCTCGAGAGTTTCGGAATCACCGCGGAAGACATCCAGGCGTCTGCGTCCATCACCGCATCCGTCACAGTCTGGCGCAAATGGGGCAGCAGCCTGTGCCGCGTCAAAGTCGAAGAGTTTGATGCGGGAGGAACTTCCCTTGGCGTGCACACGGTCGTGGATTTGCCCTACACAAAGGATAGCGAGGATTCGCCAAACTCTTACGCGATCAGTTTCAATCTCAGTTCCAGCACGCGCAAACTCCGTTATACGTTGGAGGGGGCGGATTCCCTAAACTGGGCTGGACACTACGGTCCGAAGTTCCGCAATTGCAGTCTTAAATGGATCAATGCCACGAATACGCTTGGCGACGGGCAGAAATACACGTTTGCGAGCAACGAGACCATCGAGGGCGCGGCCGGCAAAAGCGCGATTGCCGTCAAGGACGGCGCGAGCGCGATCATCAACATCAAGAGCGGGGCTGTGTTGACGGTGACCGGCGGAAACGCGAGCGGAACGACCGGCGCGGCGCCCGCCATCCGCGTCCCCGAAAACTCGACGCTTTACATCGTCGGCGACGGAACGCTGATTGCGACGGGCGGTGCGGCCGCGAACGGCGGCAACGGTTTCCGCGGCGGTAATGGCGTTATCGACCAAGAACGCAAATATGGCGCCGGCGGCGAAGGTGGCGAAGGCGGCGCCGGCGGCGGAGGAGGCGCGCCTGCGATAGGCGGTGCCGGCGGCGCCGGCGGCAATGGCGGAATGTTTTCCGCGTTGTCGATTTACTACTATTGTTCAACTGCTGAATTCACAAGCAACGGTAGAGCTGGCCACGATGGCGAAGCAGGTACGAACGGCAGCGGCATGGGCAAGGTCGTCATCTTAGGCAATGTCATCGTCCGGGCGACGGCGGGCGCAACGGCATCGTCCGATGGTTTTGGCGGATTGAACGGCGATGCAGGCACAGATTCCGGTTCGGGTTGGAGTGACGCTTATGTCGCTGGCGGTGGTGGCGGCGGCGGCGGCGGCGCACGCGGCCAGGGAGCGCAGTTCGGCATCGGCGGCGGCGGTTCCGGCGGCGGCGGCGGCGCCGCCGGCGGCAACGGCGGCACGACAGTCGAGGACTTCAGCACCGACTACAGTAAAGTCGCCTGGGGCCAGGGCGGTGGAGGCGGGTGCGGCGCCGAAGGCGACGGCGACGACGGTTCCAGCGGAGGATCGCAGTATGGGTATGCCTCGTACGGCACGGCCCGTGGCGGCGACGGCGGCAACGGCGGAGCGCGTGCGTCGCACGGCGGCAATGGCACGTTCCAGGTGCTGGACAGCGTCGCCTTGACGGTTTCTCCGGCGCGCACGGCAGAGCAACCGGTGGCGCTAAGCGCCGGGGAAGCCGTAGCGGACTCGATTACCGTCACGTTCATGTCGGAAGGAGCCTCCGTCGGCACGGCGCAGGCATCGCTGATGCTCGCGCCGCCGGCCGCGCCCGCCCTCGCTTCCAAAGAAAACTATGCATTCCAAGGCTACTACACGGCAGGCGGGACGCAAATCTACGACGAAAATTGCAACCCTGTCTATCCCGTCTGGCAGACCATCGAGAATACGACGCTTTACGCCCGCTGGAGGTTGGAATCTGTCAACTTCACGTTCTCCTCGGGTGGAGAGGATTTAGGCACGGCATCTTATCTTGTCTCCAGCGCCACGGCATCGGAGGCGCCGATTGCGCTCAAGCATGGCGACGATATTTTCCTCGGCTACTACACGGCGGAAAATGGCGGCGTGCAGGTCTACAATGAAAACTACGAGTTCGCGCTTGCCGACGCCTCCATTTTGACGGATCCGGACATGACGCTCTACGCGCAGTGGAAGCCTGTCGCCCGTACGCTCGAAGGCGGCATCACGCGCCTCGTCTATCGTGGTGTGCTGGCGCACTTCGGCGAATGGACGAGCGGGCTCAAGAAGACGATGCACGTGAATGTCTACGATTCGGCGTCGGCGGCGGAGCCGCTCTGGTCGGGCGACGCTGCGGACGTGCCGATCAACCCCGACGGCTCGTTCGAGGCGGTGTTCGGGAACGACGAACTCGCGCTCGCTTTCGCATCCAACAACGTCACGCACGTGGAGCTGACCGTGGGCGATGCACTCTCGCCGCTCGCGCCGCGCCGCGCGTTCGCGTCCGTCGCAAGCGTCAACCGCGCGCTCGTCGCGGAAGGTGCCGCGAGCGACATCAAAGTCGGCACGCTTGGCGCGAATGCGATCGTCGCCGAGAAGGTGACGGCTGGCTTGCTGGAGGCTTCCGAGATGGTGCGCGTCGAAGGCAGCGTTTCGGTGGAAGTCAAGCCCTTCGATATCGCCAAGGGCAGCGAGACGACGATTCTGCGCGGAGATGGCGTCAGCGTCTGGGGCGACCCGGAAAAGGTGAAGACGTATAATGGCGTCGTGGCCGGACAGTCCCTCTGGACGGCAGACCGCGATGGCGTCGTGATGATTCACTGCTCCGGGACATCGCGCTCGACCTTGCGCATCCCGGCGACGATACAGTTCGTTCGCAAAGGCGACGAAGTCCGCGCGCCCACCTACGACGCCGGCGAAGTGAGCGTCACGGTTTGGAGCTACAAGAAGTGAAATTCCTAGAAGCCTTGACATCTGGAAACCTGGAATCCTAGTGTCGTAAAAAGGAAGATCCGATGAAACACAACCTTGCAATTTTTCAACTTTTCAACTTCCCGGTTTGCGCGGCCGCGGCGCTCGCTGCGCTGACGGCGGCGGCCGATTCCGCGACGGACAGCGCGATACGCATGGAGGAAACCGGCATCGCCGTGTTCGGGCATTCTGACTATCAGGTCCCGACGGCGGCGTATCCGACGGCGGCGTCGGGCACGAGCGCCGATGCGGCGAACACGTCCGCGAGCGCGACTTCCGCGACGACGTCGTGGTCGCTCTCGGCGTGGTCGGTCGGGCGCATGATTTCCGAGCAGCCGCCGGACGCGAAGGTGGGCGAGTTCCTCGATCGCTTCCCGCGCAGCGAGGACGAGATCGACTGGGCGGCGACGTATGCCGCCATCCGGGCATCCGACGCGGCTTCGCAGGGCTACATCCACGTGGTCGGCGGCACGACGAACCTGAACGAGACTCTCCTCGTCACGCGTTCCGGCGCGATGGAGATACCGTTCGTATTGACTGACGGCACGACCGTCAAGAGCGTCTACACCTTCTCGGCCGCGACGGCCGCGCGTCCCTATCGTCTTTTCGCGACGCGCCGCGACGAGGGCAACGGCGCCGCGTTCATCGACCTCACGGGGCGCTTCGTGCGCTTCTTCGGCGATCCGGCGGTCGTCACTCCGCGCTACGAGCAGACGAGCACAGGTTCTTCCAATGTCGTCTGGGGCATCGACTACGACCCGTCGGCGTCGCACATGCTCACGGCGCGCTACATCGTGAACGAGGCGACGGGCGCGATCGACTGCCCAAAGGGCCAGTTCGTCCTCGCCTACTACGATACTGAAACGAAAGACCACCTCATCGCTTCCATCGTCGTCGAAATCACGCCGCCCGTCGTGAACACGCTTCAGGCGACGGTCGGCTCCGAACTCAGGCCCGTCGGCGGCGGCTGGGAGATCGCCGACCTCCAGGGCGTCGCCAACAATGGCGCGGAAAAGAACAGCGACGACCCATACTCTCCATACATCGAGAAGTTCTCCGCGCCGAACGGACAGGAACTCTCCAACAAATACCACGGCAAGATCTACGCCATCACTCCAACCGACAAGTCGACGAGCGGTTCTTTGAACATGGCGATGCCGTGGAAGGCCGATATCTACTGGAAGACCTCCGACCCGATGGGGGTTATGTGGACGTTCGAGAACGACCATTATCTCATCTCCTGGCCTGACGACACCTACCGGCTCGTAGTTTCGGACAATCCCTCTCAGCCCGGCCTCGCGTGGGCGATCCCGACCAACTACACCGCGCAGGTGCTCGGCTACAAGTCGCCCGATTCGCTGACCGCGTCCGTCAAAGGCACGACGGGCGAAGTGTCCGTGAGCGGCCAGGGCAAGTTCCTCATGAAGATCATGACCTCGGCGCAGGACATCCCGTGGTATTTGCCGATGGAGTCGCTCTATCGCACCGATGGCAAAGTGCTCGCCTCGACAAGCGCCGGCGCGATCGTCGCGGACTGGCCGATCGGCTTCGAGGCGACGATGTTCACCGACGCCGCCGCCGGCACGGCCGAAAGCGCGGCGAAGCGGATGGACGCGACGCTCCCCGGCTACATCTACCAGGCCGCCTCGCGGGGCCTCAACTGGAATCCGCGCCTCTACCACGAACCGGCGCCGGACGGCATGGGCGACATGAGCGATGATGCGGCAAGCGTCGTCAAAGGCGCGGACGGCACCTCCGACGAATCCGATCCCTACGAAAATCTCGAATCGGCGATCTACGGCGTCAATGAAAGCTTCAACCCCGTCGAAGTCTGGTGGCGCGGAACAATTCAGCTCGAAGGCATGCCTACGCCGATCACGTATCCCGGCCTCGTCGAGCGCTACCGCTTCACATGGGCCGAGACGCTCCGCGAGGGGCTTCTCCCCGACATTGTTCTTTCGTCGAAGCTCGGTTCGGCCGACCCCGAGATGACGGCCTTCGGCGGACGTTCGCTCATCTTCCTCGGCAAGGACGCCTACGCCAGCGTGGGCGGCACTGTGCCGCTCTCCGGCATTACGAACGCGCTTGCGTTCCAGGTCTATTCCTCGGACTTCGCACTTGACGTGACGACCGGCCGCGTCGCGACCGCGACCATTGAAGGCTCCACATTCGCCGTCTCGCTCGCCGAGGTTTCCAACACCAATCTCGTCTTCGCGAGTTCGCTCGACGGCGTGGCGCTGGATACCTTCGAAGTCATGCGCGAAGAAGGCTGGTCCGACGTCGGCTTTGCTTTGCCGGACGAATGGGCCGGCAAGCGAGTGTCGCTCTTCCTCGGCGCGTCCGGGGCGGATCGCTCCGCGAGCGGCTTCGAGCTCGACGACTTCGCCATTTGGAGCGTTGATTCGACCGGTACGAACGCGACGGACGCCGTCCGCTTCCTCTTTGCGGAAACCGATCTGGAGCCCACGCCCGGCGATGCGTCCGAGCGCCTCGCCGCCGACAGTTCCGGCCACGGCTACCAGCTCAAGGCGCATGGCTTCAACATCGCCGGGCGCGGCAGTCCGCGTAAATTCGATGGCAGACTCCACGCTGAAAACGGCGTCGAACCGGCGATATACTATCAGAACGACAGAAACGCGACGGGCTGGAATCCGAACGAGGAACACGCCTTCCTGAAGCTCGACGGCGACTACGTCGTCTGGGCGATGCGCAACGATCTCAACACCGCCGACACCTCCGAGCCCGTCGTCCTCGCGCAATATGCGAAGAACGGCAAGGGCGCGATGCAGGCGTACCGCGTCGTCATGAAGTCGCCCGCCTACCCGGCCTTCACCAACAATGTCGTGGCCGGCAACCGCATGATCATCCCCGGACCAGTCGGCAAGATCGAAGGGGCGGAGTCGGCATACAACGCCTATTCGTCGCTCGTCTCGTTCACGAACGACGTGAACGTCGTCTACCTCGACCGCAAGGGGACGGCGTGGGCGCGGCGCGACGGCACGGCGGCGGCATACTACTCCTACCCGATGCAGGAGGGCTTCTACTGCCCGTCGCTCGGCGACAACCAGCTTGCCGCCGGCACGAGCGTCGGCTGGATGAACTGCATCAACATTCCCAACCCCTCTCAGGAGAACCTCATGGAAGTAAAGACGGCGACGCCTTGGAACTGGATTTCCGTCTGGCCGGCGACGAACGGCGTGCCGACGATGAAGGTTGCGCAGGTGCTCACCAAGGCGACGCAGGGGCTTCCCGAGGTTTGGAACGCCGCGTCGATGGGAATTGCATATCCTAATACCGTCGCGTCAGGCGACACGAACGCCGTCACCATCGTGGACCTCATCGATCCGACCGTGGCGCAATCGGCGCCGCTCGCGATCGATGGCAACTTCACCGGCGAATACGGCTTCACGCTCGGCTCCTCCGGCACGTGCTTCCTCCGCAAGGGCAAGTATTACTTTACGCGCCTGCCGCCCTCCATCGCCGACCGCTTCTACGTCGATACGAACGCCGACGCCTCGAAGAGGATGAACTTGATCGGCCAGCTCGTCGAGAAGGAATCCGGCGGCTCGTATCTCGAGCTTAACGTCCTCACCGACGCGGAGCGTGAAGCGTTGAAGGCGATCTGCCCCGCGACTGCCGTGAAGAAGGCGCAGTGGGATGCCGCCGTCGCCGCGCTGGCGACTGCGGCCGTCAACCCGTCCGTGCAGCATACGACAGAGCCTGTCATTGTCGATTGCCAGAGCCACTTCAACTACATCTTCCCTTCGAGGAGGGCGCGCGACATGTGGCTGAAACTAATCGAGACGAACGCTGTACCGGTGACCGCCACCGACGGTGTGCACTACGCCGTCACGAGTACGAACGGGGCGCTTTACGTGGACGAAGCCACTACGCCGTATGCGAAAATCGAGATCACGACCAACGAGTGGAGGCGGCTGTACCAGCCCAGCAAGCAAAAGGCGGCCAAGCGCTACTACGACATGTCCGGCCTCTCCGCAATCCTCGGCGAGTGGGACAAGCTGAGCCACTACGCCTACCTCACCGACACCCCGGTCGTGTGGGATGAACCATGCTACGTATCCGGATACTTCAAGTGGTCGACGAAGGACTCCCTGCCGGCGATTTCCTACAAGCCGCAGGATCGCTATGCGCTCGTCGCCAACGGCTCCGGCGCGGGCTGGGTCACGCTCATCGAGAACGACAACCCCGACGAGTCGGTCGTGAACCCCGGCCTTCCCGTCTCGATGCACGTCATCCGAGTCGAACCCGAGCTCTACCTCGACGGCATCGCCGTCCTGACAGATCCTCTCAACAAACTTTCCGAGCGCCTCACGCTCCTCTACCGTACGCCGCTCGGCGACGCCGCGAAGAACTATGAATTCGAGTGGAAGTACGCGACGCCCAACGCAGATGGAACGCTCTCGACAGACAAGGATTCCGACGCATGGACGGACAAGATGGTCCCGGGCGTGCAGGCCGGCCTCACCTCGCTGCAGCTCGGCGAGAACTCGACCGTGCAGGACTTCGTGAACACGTATTACTCGCTCCGCTACCGCGCGAAGAAAGGCACCCGCGCCGCTGCGACAGTCGGCACCGGCTGGTCCGGCTGGACGGACGAGCAGCTCGCCGAGGGCTGGGTGCAGCGCGTCCTCAATTCCGTGACGCCGTTCGCGCAGCGCGTCGAAGACTTCTACGACAACCCGAGCGACATCGCCTACACGATGCTCGAGCAGATCGGCGGCCCCTACCAGGGCGACGTGGCGCTCAACAACGACAACCTCAAGGAAGTCGGCCTCCTCGAGCTCTACCAGACGATCTTCAACAAGGCGGAGTCCATCCTCGTCGCCGCCGGCGGCGAGAACATCGACCTTTCCAAGCAGCTCATCCTCGCGACGACCCGCATGGGCGAGTTCTACTCGCTCCTCGGCGCCGAGGCGTATTCGGACGCGAAGAACCCGCTCGTCGGCTCTTCGACCGACGAGCCGACGGCCGCCGGCGTCTTCTGCTTCGCCAACCAGGTGCCGACGCTGCTCGACGAGGAGCTTGCGCTCCTCCGTGGCAGGACCTCGGCCGTCCAGTTCCCGAAGCTGACAGCCGCGCCCTACTACAACCGCCTCCTTTGGAACTTCACGAAGGGCATCACCGAGGGCGAGGTCGCCTACGTCAACAACTACGGCATCCGCGCCCGCGACGGCGTGATGGATGTGAACTGCGCCGCCGCGCAGTATCCGCAGGGCCACGGCGACGCCTGGGGCCACTACCTCTCGGCGCTCACGGGCTACTACCGCCTCCTCCGCAACCCCTACGTCGACTGGACGGCGTCCATGACGGAGATGCTCATGGACCAGACCGCGATCAACGTCGATTACCAAGACGAGGCGAAATTCGCCGACGCCGCCGTGAAGCTCGCGCAGGTAGGGCTAGACGCGATGTCGCTCACCGCCCGCAAGGCGTACAAGGAGAACGCGGGCGACTTGCAAAGCGGCTACTTCGATTCCGACGAGACGGAGGCCTTCGGTTACGGCGAATGGGCCACGCGCACCGGCATGGGCGCCGCGTACAACTGGATGGTCGCAAACGCCATCACCCCGACGACGAACGAAGCCGCAAAGACCTTCCACGACACCGGCCTCAAGCGCATCGACCGCGAACAGAACGGCGCCCAGATGAAGGCGCTCTGCCGCACCGTCGAAAACCTCCAGATGACGCTCGGCGGCTTCGAGGGCGGCCTCAACCCGCTCGGCCTTTCCGAGAACGTCATCCCGTTCGATATCGACCCCGACGCGCTCGCTGAGAAGAATTCCCATTTCGAGCAGATCCTGGAGCGTGCCGAGAAGTCTCTCGCCAACTGCAAGACCGTTCTCGACTGGGCGAATATCTACGGCAGCCGCCTCGCGCAGATCCAGAGCGCCGAAACCGATGCGATCGACGACGTCGCCAAGCAGGAACTCTCCTACCAGAACCAGCTAATCGCCATCTACGGCACGCCGTTCGCGGGCGACATCGTGCCGGGCGGCACCTACCCGCAGGGCTACGAGGGTCCGGATATCTACAACTACAATTACATGGACCTCTCCATCTTCGGCCTTGAAGCCGGGCTTACGACCGTGTTCACCAACATCTACAACCTCTACGAGGCGAATCTTTCCGGTTACTGGAACATGAAGTTGCAGACGGGCTACGGACAGGAAACGAACGTGACCGTCACCCTGAACTACATCACGAGCGACGGCGGCATTCGAATGAAGCCCGCGACCGTGGGCGGCGTCCGCGCCACGGAAGGCTCCATCCAGACGGCCTACCGCGACTACATCGCCTCCTATCAGAAGCTCCAGACCGCGATGGGCACGTACGAGGTCAAGATGGCGATATTGAAAGCAGCCTATGCCAAGGTTATCGAAGCAATAATTCGCACTTCGGCGACAACGTTTATGAGTTTGTTCAAGATAGGTTGGGATTTCTGGGGCGTTCATCAGTCAATCGATCACTACGTCGAAATGCTCGATCTTGATTTCAACTTCCAGATCATGGCGCAAGAAGAGCATTTCGAGGCGCTTCCGACTGCGGTCGGCGCGGGTGCTACGGTTGTAACGTCTCCGAAAGCACTTGCCGAGGCGGTCACTGAGCCGGCGACAATCTCCCAGGGCACGGTGACCTACGCGCAGCTGCGCGCGGCGAAGGAATTGGCCTACGAGGTCAAATGGAAAGGTGAATTAATCGAAGCCATTGGCAATTTGCTAGACAAGGCGTGGACGATCTCCGATTCTTTCTGCGAGCTCGAAACGAAGATGGAGACCGCCGCATCTGAGGTCAACGAGGCGGCGTCTGAAATCCAAAGCGCGCTCGCCTCCCTCACAACCGCCGAGGCGGCGTACCGCGCCGAAGTCTACAAAGGCCAGACGCTCCTCGAAGAGCGCGAACTCTGGCGCCAGCAAGTCTCCAACAAGGCCACGCAGCAGCGCTACCTCGACATGTTCAACCGCGTCCAGCGCAACAACGCGCTCGTCAAGTATTCGACGGCGTTCGACACCGCCCAGCGCTACGTGTTCGAGCTCGCCAAGGTCTACGACTACGAGACGGGGCTCCTTTCCTCCGACTCGCAGAGCGGCAAGCAGTTCCTCGCGGACATCGTAGCCACGCGCTCGCTCGGCAGCGAAGGGCGTGTTTCGTCGTCCGGCACGACCGACGGCGGCCTCTGGGATGTCGTCACGCGCATGAAGGCGAACTGGGACGTCCTCAAGGGCCGCCTCGGCGTCAACAACCCCGACAAGCCCGAGAAGTGGTTCTCGCTCCGCTACGAGCTCTTCCGCATCAAGCCGGACGCCTCCGGCGACGAAGCGTGGAGGCGCGAGCTGCGCAAGTACTGGGTGGACGACATCTATGCGAACTCCGAAGTCGCGCGCCACTGCCAGCCGCTCCAGAGCGAAAATCCGACTGTCGTGAAGGAGCCCGGCCTCGTCATCCCGTTCTCGACCTCGATCAACAACGCGGAGAACTTCTTCGGCCAGACCCTGCAAGGCGGCGAATCGCAGTTCTCGAGCGCCGACTACGCCACCAAGATCGCCGCCGTGGGCGTCGACTTCGCGGGCTACGACGCTCTCACGACGCAGACGACGACCGGCCTCGCCAAGGAACCCAACATCTACCTCGTGCCGGTCGGCACGGACTACATGCGTTCGCCCGCCGGCATGACGCGCAAGGTCCTCGGCTGGAACGTGGTCGATCAGGTGATGCCGCTCCCCTACACCGTCGGCTCCACCCAGCTCGACAGCGAATCGTGGATCGCCACGATGAGCGGACTCGACGGCACGAGCGACTCCGCCGCCACCATCCGCCGCCATTCCACACTGCGCGCCGGAGGCGACTTCACATCGTCCCGCCTCGTCGGACGCTCCGTCTGGAACGACAAGTGGATGCTCGTCATTCCCGCGTCCTCGCTCAATGCCGACCGAACCCGCGCCCTTGATACGTTCATCAACGGCGTAGGCGACATCAAGCTCGGCATAAAGGCCTATTCGCGCAACGGAAATTGAAAAGTCGAAAGGTTGAAAAGTACGGGAGGGACGCGCTTTGGGCGCGTCCTTCCCGTGCGCGGCTATGAGCCGCACCTCCTTGGCCTTTCGTTTTTGCGCCAGGCGCACTGCTGTTGCATTCGGGCGCAAAATATGATACAATATGCTCGCAAGTCCTTGAAATGCGGTGGTTCGAATGGCAAGCGCAAAGACAGCAAAAGAAAAGGCAGGCGCGGCGAGGCGCGCGGCTGACGTCATGAAGCCGGAATATCTCGCGGAAATAGAGCGCATGCGGCTTATGGACGACGGCTTCATGTCCAAATGCCTTGAAAACGCGCCCGAGTGCATCGAGCTGATGTTGCGGATAATCCTCGGCAAGAAGGATTTGAAGGTCGTCAAATCCCAGACGGAGTATCCGATAAAGAGCCTGCAAGGACGCGGCGTGAGGTTCGACGTGTTCGCCAAGGATTCCGAAGGGAACGAATACGATATCGAAATCCAGCGCGCGGACGACGGCGCGGAGCCGAAGAGGGCGCGGTACAATGCCGCGCTGATGGACGCGAACGCGCTCAAGTCCGGCGACGGCGTCGGTCGTCTGCGCGAGGCGTATGTGATTTTCATAACCGAGAACGATGTCATGGGCGGGGGATGCGATGTCTACGAGATAGAGCGCACCATCCGCCAGATGAACGGGAAGAAGTTTGGCGACGGCTCGCATATCATCTACGTCAATGGCGCGGTGCGAAGTGCGACCGCAATCGGCAAGTTGGTGCATGATTTGATGTGCCGAGATGCGGCGAAGATGTATTTCGACGTTCTCAGGAAGAGAGTGGGAGATTTTAAAAATTCAGAAGAAGGGAGGCTTGCCATGTGTGAAGCATATGAGAAATTCAAAGCTCTTGGTGAACGCGAGGGCGAAGCCCGCGGCAGGCGCGAGGGCAAGCGCGAGGGCAAGCGCGAGGCGATGCTTGCGATGGCGAAGCGTTTGCTCGCCAACGGGAAACTGATGCTCAAGGAAATCGCCGAGTGTTCCGGCCTGACTCTGCCCGAGGTCAAAAAGCTCCAGGCGTCGATGGCATAAGCGGTCGGGCGCATCTCTTGCCTATAATTTGCCTCCATCATGCAATATATAGAGGCATTTGCAGTATATCTCGGTTTTTAATGTGAAACCCGGAGGAAAATGAAGATGAAGAGACAAACAAGTTCGATGTTCGCTGCGGCGGCGTTGGCGGCGATGACCGTCTGCTCCGGCTGCGCGACTATTTCTACAAGCCGCGAAGGCCGCCTCGCCGGCATCGCCATGAAGGGCGCCGACGGCGCACCTCGCGAGCATGTCTGCCTCACGACAAGCGGCGAGTACATGTTCTGGTCTCTGCCGCTCGGTTCGGGCAGATTCCGCTGGAACGAGAAAACAAAAACCCTCGAGACTGAAACTGCGTGGTTCAGCGACTGCGTCGGCATCGCCGAATTGCAGGAGGCTCTCCTGAAGTACGCCGACTCGCGCAACTGCGACGCCATAGAGGTTTCGTATTTCGACTCCGACGTCTCCTACGCCGGCGCGAGCTACGAAGGTCTCCTCGGGATCTTCTTCGGCTCGTCGACAATGGGCGTTTCCGCCGTTCTCGTTCCGCGCAAAGCCGCCGCCAACAATTAATGGAGGGTCGAAAAATGAAGAAATTTGCATATGCCATCGCGCTTCTGGCCTTCGCCGGTTGCAGCTCCTACAGCGAAATCGCCCGCTGGGACGGCGTTTCGAAGACTAACGACGGCGAGACGCCGCTCGCCTCTTTCGTGACGCAGAACTTCTCCTACCAGCTTTTCGGCTGCATTCCGCTCTGCACCGGTCTTCCGTGGACCGAGGGCAAGGATGATATCTGCGACGAATACAACGTTTCATGGTTCTCCGATCAAGCCACGGTGGACAACAACATGGTCTCGCTGCGGTATGCCTTGAACCGCGTCGGCTCCAAGCGCATCGCGCAGCTTCGCACCACCGAGAAGGACGACAGCGACTGGAGTCTCTACCTCGTCAACAGGCACGAAGTGCGCACCTCCTGCATCATCCTGCCGGAGTGAAATCCAGGAGCTCTGGAATGCCTGGATATTGCATGGCCCTGGCGGCGGCGCTGGCCGCGCTGCAAGTCGCCGCAGGCGACGCCGGGGCGTATACGAACCACGCCGGGAACGTGATTTCCGGCGTGGTCGTTCGTCTTGATACGCGTACGGCTACGATTTCCAACGAGATGGAAAGCGTCCGGTATCCGCTTTCGATTTTCCCCGAGGCGGAGCAGCGGCGCATGGCGGCGGACTTCGGCGAGCCGCAGGTGCCGCCTCAGGTGGAGCGCGCCGTGGCCGGCGCCAGAAAGGCGATGGCGAGGCAGCGCAAGCGGGCGGAGAAGGGGCTTTGCACGCAAGAATCGTGCGATGAATTCTGTGCCAAGACCGAGGCCGCGCTCAAAAAATACCTCGATAGGCAAATCGAAGACGGCGTCATCACCGCCGCCGAAAGAAACGCACTCGGCCTGTAACCTTTCCCCCTTCAGAGTGTATACAGAGCGAAGGCAGTTAGAAGTTGGAAGTTAGGTCTCCCGGTGCGACAAACCCACTCTCTCAAAACGCTCTTCAACATTCAAAATCGTTGGCTCCTTTAACTTCTAACTACTAACTCCTACCCGAGGTTTGACATGGCACTTGATATAAACGGATACAACGCGAGTTTCAGCGCATTTGTAAAGTTCGCCGACGACAGCATGCGGACGAACAACAAGGCAGTTGCGAAGTTCGGCGAGGGCGGCGCGCAGCCGCTCGAAGGCCGGACCATCGTCGCCGGCGACCCGGCGACCGACAAGGTCGGCAAGGTCGGCCGTTCCCTGGAGCAGAAGGATATCAACAACCGTATCCGCACCGCATTCCGCAATGCCATCATCGACATGTTCGGCGGGGAGAACAACATCCCCGTGAGCGTGAAGAAGGCGATGCTCCTTTCCGACTATGGCAAGGGCAAGCCGCTCACGGCGCGGCGCATCATGGCCGTCAAGACGGCGATCGACGCGACCGGCATAATGAAGCAGAAGGGAGTCGAGGAGGCCATGCTGCCCAAGGCGATCGCCAAGGGCTATTCGAAGGGCGAGATGCCCAAACTCGCCAAGGCCGCTACGCTTCTCGCACAGGTCAAGGGATGCACCGTGGAGCAGGCCTTCGACGAGGTGTCGACGCCCGGCTCCAAGGCCAACCGCCTAATGAACTACGGCGGCCGCTTCATGCAGAGCGCGGAGAACTTCAAGAACGGCCTGCGCCTTCTCGATTCCTTCAATTCGTGGTTCGAAGAGACCGGCGCGGCCTTGAAAAACATCCATGTCAACTCAACGGAATCGCATTACGAGGAGGGCATGTCCAAGACGCTCCTCAACGGATGGGAAACGATGTTCAGGCCTGAATACAAGCTTCCCGTCGAGCGTTTCGTCTTCGAGGAAATCGGCAACAATCCCGCTGTGAATCTCGCCGAAAAGGATGCAAACAAGCTCTTCAACATGGAGAACAACCAGGCGATGGGCAGCATCGCCCGCGGCATGCTGAACGGGCGATCCCAGACGGCTCGGCAGATTCCGCCGGAAAAGCGCACGACCTTCTTCAAGGCCTTGAACATGATTCGTCCGCTCGTGTCGACTGCCGACGAGGCGCGGGTTCCGCCCAGCCAGCGCCATGCTATCAAGGGCAGAAATCTCGACGCGCCCGTCGCGCGCCTTCTCAAGAATCTCGACGCGCTGATCGCGCTCGATTCGCAGAAGAAGCTCACGGCGAAGAATCTCGTCAAGCTTTGCTTCCCCGAAATCAAGAAGCCGGGTCAGGACCCGGTCTCCGATGTCGTGGATCTCGTCAACCGGTGGGATAATGACATATCCAAGGACTCGGACGTGTATCCCGACGAAGACATCGCCGGCATGATCGAGGCGATGAAGAGCACCGGTTGCTCGGAGGAAGAGGCGGCGCAGATCGCCAAGGGCAAGCTGCAATTGCCGAACGTGCCGTATTTCTCGTCCGGGACGCTGGGGTTGGAGCACGGGACGGCCGCAGCGCGCAATCAGCTTATCGGCGACCTCGACCGCGGCATAGGCTACAACTACACGGACGGCCAGCCGCTCCTGAAAACGGCGGGTTTTCGGTTCAACCTCCCGGGCGGCGAGAGCCTTTTTGCGAACAAAACCCCGGAATTCAAGGGCAACATCCCCCTCATCGCGGACAAGCTGGAGGCGCTTTGCGGCCCGGCGCACAAGGCCCAGGCCACAAGCCTCTTCATGATGACGTGCCAGTCCGGCCTCGGGCCGCTCCTCGGCGGCCTCAAGCCCTACGGCGTCGAATCGACAGAGCACTCCTCCATCGATTTCACAATCTCCAAGAACAACGACAACGGCGACATCTCGATCCGCTACACGAGCCCCAAGGAACTGCCGTTCTCTTTCGAGTGGACGGCCACGATCAAGCCCGACGGCTATGTCAGCACGACGCCCATACGCTTCACCGACGAGACGACGCTCAAGAACGAGCTATCCTCCCTCGCCGACACGATAAAGAATGCAAGGGGGATCAAAAAGCTCCCGTCGGCCGAGCAGGATAGATTGGTCGGCATCTTCCTCGAGCAGGCCAGGTCCGACCGCGACTTGATGGCGCTCTTGAAGATGAACGAAGGCTATGCCGTCTTCGATATCGCCATGAACGGCGAGAGCCACATCCGTTCCGACGCGAAAATCATCAAGCACCTCGAGCTTTTGAAGGCGAATGTCGACGAGCTCCGCTCTGCGACAAACGGCGACAAACGCGCATTCGACATGGGCCTCAAGCAGCTCGCGTCGCTCGCCGGCACGGGCCTCAAACCAGGCATGATAACCCAGATGGCGCAACTCGCCGCCAAGGAGGATGTCGCCTCGCTCAAGGGCGTCGGCGACGGGTCCTCGCCGGACAAGATTTTCGAGAAGATGTGCAAGTTCGACCGCATGGTGAACAACATCGTCGTCAATACGAAAGTCTTGCAGTCTTTCGACGGCGACCCCACCTCGATAGACAGTCCCGGAGCGACGGAAGCCGCCACCGCCATCGGCATGGCCCAGGCCCTTCTCCTCGCCCGCTGCGACAACGAAACGCTCCAGGGCCTCAGGGACGCGCTGCATTCAGTCAATACTAGGAAGATGATGCAGGCACTCGATCAAATTGGAGATGGAGCCTTCCCCCGCGGCTCGAGAATCGACCCTCAGGTCCGCATCGTCATGTCGGAGCAGGTGGCGCCCACGATGTGTCAGGAATTGCGCATGCACATGACCGACATCGTGAACGACGCGCTCGGCATCAAGGAAGAGGGCTTGGGGGTTCAAGAGCCGAACGAATACGAAGCGGCCGACGCGAAAAGCTTCGCCAGAATCGCCAGTCTCCTAGAGGAGCATACGACGCAGGTCTTCTCCTCGCGCATCGAGCAGGCGAACGCCAACCCGCTTATGCAGCGCTGAAGCGTCGCCGAAGCGGGAAGCAGGATATTTTGCGCCAAGGAGGTGTGGCCCTCCCTCTTCCCTCTTTTCTCCCGTTTTGGTATAATATGCCGCATGAAACTCAAAATATTCATAGCGGCATTGCTGGGTGCGGCGGCGTGGCTGTCGCCGCTTGGGGCCCATACGTTCGAAGTCTCGGCGGAGAAGAATGCGTTTCTTCTCGACGGCGAGGTGATGCAGATACGCTGCGGGGAATTGCATTTTGCGCGCATACCGCGGGCATACTGGCGTCACCGCATCAAGATGTGCAAGGCGATGGGGCTCAACGCCGTGTGCGCATACATGTTCTGGAACTACCACGAACTCGAACAAGGGAAGTTTGATTTCAC
>DFGB01000001.1:63541-69953 GCA_002371135.1 Verrucomicrobia bacterium UBA3761
CTGCGTCCGGGCCCGTATACATGCGCGGAATGGGAATTCGGAGGGCTCCCGTGGTGGCTGCTGAAGGCGGACGGAATACGCCTCAGGTCGCGCGACGCGCGGTATCTAGAGCCGGCCAAGGCGTATTTGCGGCGCGTGGGCGAGGAGCTTTCGCCGCTTCAGATTACGCGCGGCGGCCCGATTTTGATGGTGCAGGACGAGAATGAATACGGGTTCTTCGGCGACGACGCGCAGTATATTCGCGAGCTATACGAGACGCTGCGCGAGGCCGGGTTCGACGTGCCGGTTTTCACATGCAACGCCGTGACGCTGCTGGGCAAGGGCGACATTCCGGAAGTCTTCAAAGTCGTGAACTTCGGAGCGAATCCGGCGAACGGTTTCGCAAAACTCCGCGCGCTTCAGCCCAAGGGGCCGCTCATGTGCGGCGAATACTACCCGGCGTGGTTCGACTCGTGGGGGCAGCGTCATCATACCAAGAGCGCGCAGAAGATGCTCGACGATATCGACTACATGCTCTCCGCGGGAGGGTCGTTTTCGCTTTACATGGCGCATGGCGGGACGTCGTTCGGCTGGTGGGCGGGTTGCAATTCGCCGTTTCAGCCGCAGACTTCCAGCTACGACTATGAAGCGCCGATCGACGAGCAGGGGCGCACGACGCCCAAGTTCTTCGCTCTGCGCGAGTTGCTGAAGAAATACATGAGCGAAGCGGAACTCGCCGCGCTGCCGGAGCCGCCGGCGCCGATTCCCCTCCAGGCCTTCACGTCCGACGCAGAGGCCGAAGTTCTCGCGGCCGCGCCTTCGCAGGAGACTGCAAAAATTCTGGAGGCTCCGGCGGCGATGGAAACGCTCGGCCGCGGCTATGGCGCTGTTTCGTACACGACCAAGCTGAACGGCAGGGGCGGCGTCCTCAAGGCGCCCAATGTGCGCGACCAGGCGGCGGTGTTCGTGGATGGCGAGGCGGCGGGCTTCCTCGATCGCCGTTTCCCGACGCTCGGCGTCAAGGTGGCGCCGGGCTCAAGCAAGCTCGAAATCATCGTCACCCACATGAGCCGCTACAACTTCGGCCCGGCAATGAACAACTCCCGCAAGGGGTTGCTGGCGCCTGTCACGCTCGACGGAGAAGAGTTGAAGGGTTGGAATTACGGTTTCATCGAAATACCTGCGACGCCCCTTGTTCCGGTTCCGGATGCGGCGACGCGGCCGTGCGTCTTCAAGCGTTTCAAGGTCGACGCGCCTTCCGCCGCCGACACCTGGCTGCTCGTGCGCGGCTGGACGAAAGGGCACGTCTGGGTGAACGGACATCCCCTCGGGCGTTTCTGGGGCATCGGCCCCACGCAGACGATGTTCGTGCCCGGCTGCTGGCTCGAAGAAGGGGAGAATGAATTCCTCGTCTGGGATTTCGCGGGCGATGTGCCTGTGAAGGGGTTGACGTTCGTCGATACGCCCGTCCTTGACGAGCTGCATCCTGAGTGCGACTTCGTTTCCATGCCCAAGCGCGAATCGGCGCCGTTCACGCCGCCGGAGACGCCGGCCGCAAGCGGCGAATTCCAGGACGATCCCGCAGCGCAGGAGGCGAGGCTCGCCGCGCCGCGCAAGGCGCGCCGTTTCGCGTTTGTGATCGACACTTCGTGGCCCGACGCCAAGGACCTCGCCTCGATCGCCGAATTCGACATTATCGACTCCAAGGGCGCGAGCGTTCCGCACGACAAGTGGAAATTCGTATCCGTCTCCAGCGAAGAGACCGCGCGCGAAGACAACGCCGCCGAGAACGCCATCGACGGGCAGATTTCGAATTTCTGGCATTCGAAGTGGTCCGACGGACGCGCCCAGGCTCCGCACTATCTCGTCATCGACATGGGCGAAGAGGTGGAAGTGGCCGGTTTCCGCTACACTCCGCGCCAGAACATGCGCAACGGCCGCGTGCGTCGCTGGAGGTTTTATATAAAGTAGGAAGAAAGATGAAGCGTTTTTCACTTTCAGTCTACGGTGCGTCGCATGCGCCGAAGATCGGCATGCGCCTCGAGGGATTCCCGCGCGGCGTGAAGGTGGACATGGCGGCGCTGGAGGCGTTCATGCAACGCCGTGCGCCGGGGCGCGATGCGCTTTCGACGCCGCGCATGGAGCCCGACAAGCCGGAGTTCATATCCGGCATTCGCGACGGCGTCACGACCGGCGACGCCATCGAAGCCGTGATCCGCAACACGGATACGCGCTCGAAGGATTACGAGAAGAGTGTGCCGCGGCCGGGGCACGCCGACTGGCCGAACTGGGTCAAGACCGGCGCGATACCGCCGGGCGGCGGCGCGAACTCCGGCCGCATGACCGCCCCCATGTGCATCGCGGGCGGCATATGCCTTCAGGAACTCTCCCGCCGCGGCATCGCGGTTTCGACGCGCCTCGTGCAAGTAGGCGACGCCGCAGCCGCCAAGGCCGAGGGCGATTCCGTCGGCGGGATAATCGAGTGCGAGATAACGGGGCTTGACGCCGGCCTCGGCGGGCCGATGTTCGACGGCATCGACGGCGCGCTCGCCTACGCGATTTTCGGCATACCCGGCGTCAAGGGCGTCGAATTCGGCTGCGGGTTCAAGGCTGCTTCACTCAAGGGCAGCGAGAACAACGATGCATTCGTAGTCGAAGACGGCCGCGTGCGCACCGCCACCAACAATCACGGCGGCGTGCTCGGAGGAATGACAAGCGGCATGCCGCTCGTATTCCGCGTCGCCCTCAAGCCCACGCCTTCGATCTACAAGCCGCAGAAGAGCGTAGACCTACGCACCATGGAACCGGCGGAACTCGTCGTGCGCGGCCGCCACGATCCATGCATCGCATACCGCGCGATGCCGGTCGTAGAGGCGCTCGCGGCGCTCGTCGTCATGGACGAAATCGCCTACGCCGAAGGGACGGTCAAAATCGGATGCGGTCTCGTGGAGGAAATCGCGTCGCTCGGGCCGTGCGTCATGGATTCCAATGTCGCCCGGCTTTATCCGGAACTCGCGAAAAACGCGCTCTATATCATCCCTGCAGGCGAGGAGCACAAGACGCCGGAGACAGTGCGCGCCCTGTGGAGCGCGTTCGCCAAGGCGGGGCTCGGGCGCAAGGACCACGTCGTCGCCATCGGCGGCGGAGTGACGGGCGACTTGACTGGCTTCGCCGCCGCCACGTTCATGCGCGGCATAGATTGGATCAACGTCCCCACTTCCCTCCTTTCAATGATCGATGCATCGTACGGCGGCAAGACGGCGTGTGACCTCGACGAAGGCAAGAATCTCGCGGGGGCGTTCCATCCGCCGCGCGAGGTGATAATCGACACCGCCTTCCTCGCCACCCTGCCGCCGTGCGAACTCGCCTGCGGCCGCGCCGAGATGATCAAGCACGAGATAATAGGCGGCCTCGAGCGGAATGGCGATTTAGGCGGCATTCCTGCGCCGGAGGACATCAGGCGCAACCTTGCCGTCAAGGTGGGTATCGTCCGCAGCGATCCGTTCGAGAAGACCGGAGAGCGGATGAAACTCAATGCCGGCCATACGATCGGCCACGCGGTCGAGAAGGCTTCCGGCTATGCGCTGAGCCACGGCGAGGCGGTGGCGATTGGATGCGTCGAGGAGGCGCGGCTTGCAGAACGCGAAGGCCTGGCCGGGCCAGGATGGGCGGATGAACTCGCATCGCGTTTTGCCGCGGCTGGCCTCCCAGTCGCGCTTCCAGAGGGGATGACGTTCGATTCGCTCGTCCCGCTCATGCGCGGCGACAAGAAGCGCGAGGGCGGCGGTGTGGTCTTTGCGCTCCCGTGCGGCTGGGGCGATGTCAGGGCGTACAATATCAAATTGTGACATGGATTCAGGCATTTTATACCTCTACGGGCCGCCGGCGAGCGGCAAATCGACGCTCGCCAGGCGTCTTGCGGGCGAATTCGGCGTCGAGGCGGTCGACCTTGATGCGGCGATAGTCGAGAAGGCGGCCAAGCCAATACCGCAGATTTTCGCCGAATATGGCGAAGGGGCGTTCAGGGCGCTCGAGTCCGAGACGTTGCGCGAGATTGCCTCTCCCGTCGTCGCACTCGGCGGAGGGACTCTGCTCGATCCGGCGAACCGCGCTTACGCCGAGGCGCACGGTCTCGTCGCCGTCATCGACGCCGACGAAGAGACTCTCGCACGGCGCATAGAGGCGGCAAGCGGTACGCGCCCGCTCGGTAACAAATTCCGCGAACGCCGCGAGCATTACGCGGGTTTTCCGCATCACATCGCCGCCGATACGCGCATCCTGCTGCCGGGTTCTCTCTCCGGCGTCATTCGCGTGCCGGCCTCGAAGAGCCATTTGCACCGCCTCTTGATCGCGCAGTTCCTCGCCGGCGCTCCGTTCGCGCCGGAGGAGCGCGGCGAATGCGAGGATATCCGCGCCACTCGCCGCTGCCTCGCGGCGCTTGCCGATGCCGCGCCGGGAGGAGCGGTGACGCTCGATTGCGGAGAAAGCGGTTCCACTCTGCGGTTTCTCGCGCCGCTCGCCGCCGCTCTCGGCCATGAAGCTTCGTTCATCCGCCGCGGACGCCTCGCCGAGCGTCCCATGCTTGAATACCACGGCCTCGAAAGCGGCGTCCATACATTGCCGGGAGATGTATCGTCGCAGTTCGTGACGGGCCTCCTTTTCGCGTTGCCGCTCCTCAAGGGCGATTCTCGCATCGTGTTTTCATCGCCTCTCCAGTCGCGCGGCTATGTGGATATGACGCTCGATGTCGTGCGGGCGTTTGGCATCGAAGTCGCGGAAGAGGAGAACGGCTTTTCCATTCGAGGTTCTCAGCGTTTCGCCGCGCCGGAGGAGGTGCTCTCGCCGGAAGGGGATTGGAGCGGCGCGTCGTTCTGGCTCGCAGCGAACAAACTTGGAGCCAAAGTTGAGATTGCGAATCTCAACGCACTCTCGCGCCAGCCGGACCGCATTCTTGCGCGCGTCCTCGAAAACCTCGAGACCGCCGGCGAAATCGATATTTCGCAATTCCCGGATGCGTTCCCGGCGCTCGTCGTCGCAGCGGCCGCCGTGCGCGGGACGACGCGCATCGTAAATGCCGCGCGGCTCAGGATCAAGGAATCCGACCGCATCGCGGCAATGGAGAAGACGATGGCGGCGTTCGACGTCGCAATGGAGTCGACGGCCGATACGGCGACCATCCATGGAAACCCGGGACCGTGGCGGCCGTGCGAAATCGACGCCGCCGGCGACCACCGCATCGCCATGGCCGCCGCGATCGCCTCGACCCGCGCCGCAGGCCCCGTCCTCATACACGGCGCTTCATGCGTCGCCAAAAGCTACCCTGCGTTCTTCGACGACTTCCTGGAAATGTTGAAAATGTGAAAACGTGGAATGCCGGGAGAGCAAAAAACGCGGCGCGGTCGCAATTCGACCGAGAGCCGCTTTTTTTGGTGTTCCATTCATTGGTGGAGAAGAGGAGATTCGAACTCCCGACCCCCACGTTGCGAACGTGATGCTCTACCAACTGAGCTACTTCCCCAATTCACTGAAACGGCGCATATTATATCATATTCCCCCATTCCCCGCAAGGGGGTATTTTTTTGTTTTGCGTTTTGCTCCGCGCGCCTTTGCGGCGGAAAAGAGCCTCTTTCATTCGGTCGCCTTTATTATTTCGCCGATCGTCTCCACGACGACTTTCGCGTCGTCTTTGTCTACGCCGAGGTTGCGCGCGACGATTGAAATGAGGTTTTTGCGGACTTTGGCGTTCAACTCGTCTATTGCTGCGTCGGTCTGGGCCTTGCGCAATGCAATTTCGTCGCGCTCTTCGCGCGTCAAATCGTCCGCTTCAAGCGCCTCGGCAAGTTCTTCGCTTTCGATTATGCGCTTTTGCAGGCGTTCATGCGAGCGCCTTTCCTGGCGCCCCATCCCGTCGACCTCTATAGAGGAAAGGAAATCAAGCTTGGCGATGGCCGTGGACAGGCGTTGTTGACGGTCCTCCATCGGGAGCGGCTCGCCGTCTTGGGGTACGTCCGGCGGAGGCAGGGGCGGGGGCTCGCTCGCCGTGGCTTCGTCCGGGAGCACCTCGCTGTCTCTGGTCGCGTCCGGGAGTGGGGTGCCCGGTGCGGCAGGAATCTGCGCCGTGGAAACGTATATCTCCGGCGCGTCCTTCGCCGTAAGCGCCGAACGCGGTACGAGCGTGAACCGCAGACAGACGGCGCTGGTCAATGCGCCGAGTACGAACGCTATAGATAGAGGTACAAGTTTCATGCCCAATATTATACCATATTTCTGCTATTAAATGTAAAGCGGGGGATGAAATTCCATCCGCGCTTCCCGAGTCGCCATGCCCACCGCTTGTCATTACCGCCCCTTGCCGGAGTGTTTCTGAAGTGGCAACTGTCACTTTTCAAAGTGATACCTGTGACTTTCCGAAGTGACACCTGTCGCTTTTGGA
>DFGB01000001.1:70048-123391 GCA_002371135.1 Verrucomicrobia bacterium UBA3761
TTTTGGAAGTGACACCTGTCGCTTTGGGAAGTGACACCTGTCGCTTTCCGGGCGACACCTGTCGTTTTGCAGGCATGCGCGGCGGGATTTGACATATCGGAGCGCAATATGGTAAAATATCCGTGAACTCAAACAAGGAGAAACATGGGCATTTTCAAAGCATATGACATCCGGGGAATCTATGGCAAGGACCTGGACGAGGCGATATTCGAAAAGATCGCCCGCGCCTACGCGAAGTTCGCCAACGTGAAGAAGGTCGTGGTCGCCCGCGACTGCCGGAAATCTTCCGATTCGCTTTTCGCCGCGTTCACCAAGGGCCTCGTGGATGTGGGCGTGGATGTGATCGACATCGGCCTTGCTTCTACGCCGATGAGCTATTTCGCGAACGGCACTCTCAAGGCCGACGGCTCCGTGATGATCACCGCTTCCCACAACACGAAGGAGTGGAACGGTTGCAAGCTCTGCCGCGCCAACGCGGTGCCGATTTCCGGCGCGACCGGCATCAAGGATATCGAGAAGATGGTGATGGAGGGCGACCTCGGCGAAGATGCCGCCGTAAAGGGGACGATCGCGAAAGTCGATGTTTCCAAGGAATACGGCGAGCACGTCCGCGCATTCGCGCATCTCGCTAAGCCCGTGCACGTCGCGATGGATTTCGGCAACGGCATGGGCATCGCCGAATCCGTCGCGTATCAAGGCCAGACGATGCTTACGCACGACGACCTTTACGGCGAATACGACGGCGACTTCCCGCACCACGCGGCGAACCCGCTCGAACACGAAACGCTCGACGACCTGCGAAAGCTCATCAAGGACAATCCCGGCAAGTATGCGTTTGGCGTCGCGTACGACGGCGACGCGGACCGCGCGGGCTTCATCGACGAGAAGGGCGAGATCATCGCGATGGATTTCATCACGGCGCTCATTTCCCAGGATCTCCTCAAGACCAACCCCGGCGCGGCGTGCTTCTACGATCTTAGGTCGACGAAGGCCGCGGACGAGGCGATCGCCGAAGCCGGCGGCAAGCCGATGATGTCGCGCGTAGGTCACTCGTTCATCAAGGCGCAGATGCGCGAGAACGATGCGATTTTCGCGGGCGAACTTTCCGGCCACTATTACTTCAAAGCGAACTTCACCGCGGAGTCGTCCTCGATGGCGACATACGCGCTCGCCAACATCGTCTCCGCCTCGGAGAAGCCGCTTTCGGAGCTCATCGCCCCGTTGCGCCGCTACAGCCAGTCCGGTGAAATCAACACGAAGACCACGACGCCTCCGGCGGAAATCCTCGCCAAGATCAAGGCCGATTATTCCGCCAAGAGCGGTGCGAAGGTGTTCGAACTCGATGGCGTGTCGGTCGACGCGTGGGACACGGAAGGCTGGTGGGCCAACGTCCGCATGAGCAACACGGAACCGCTGGTGCGTCTCAACCTCGAAGGCAAGAC
The DNA here is from genome assembly GCA_002371135.1 of Verrucomicrobia bacterium UBA3761. GTDB lineage: Bacteria > Verrucomicrobiota > Kiritimatiellia > RFP12 > UBA1067 > UBA1067. Next base: position 71,491 of record DFGB01000001.1, read on the forward strand.
GCCCGCAATCATGGAGAAGAAGCGCGATGAATTTCTCGCTGTCATCAGGAGCTGACGCATTCGGGAGGGCCGCTCTCGTCGCGGCCGCTCTGGCGTTGTTCGCGGCGGGGTGCGGGCCTTCCGACGGCTCGAAGGAGTACGTCGAGGCCGAGGAGGCCTACAAGGTGCGCAATTTCGAGAAGGCCGAACAGGGCTTTCTGCGTTCTGCGGAACTTTCCCCCACGAACGTCGACGCGCTTGTGATGCTCACGCGCGTTCGCCTCGACAAGGGCGACATCAAGGAGGCCGCGCTTTCGATCGCGGCCGCCGCGGCACTCGCGCCGGATGATGTCGACGTCATCGAACTCGGCGCCCAGACGGCTTGGTATTCGCAGGACTACGGCAAAGCGCGCGAAGGATATCTGCGCTTGACGAAGGATGCATCCCTCTCGCCCGAGATGCGCTCGCAGGCCTTCACCGGGCTTGGCATCGTCGACCTCGCGTTGATCGACCAGGACCCGTCGTCCGGCTGGATGCGGGACCGCGCGCGCGTCGAACTCCTCCAAGCCCTCGCCCTCGACATGCGCAACGCATCCGCCCACTACCACCTCGGATTGCTCTATCGCGACGCGTTCCATTTCTTCGAAGCGGCGCTCGACCAGTTCAACCTGTTCGCGAAGCTTTCCGAAGAAGCCGATCAGCGCGTGCGCAGGGTGCAACATGACGTGATCCACAACCTGAAGGCGCAGATCAACGACAACTTCGCGAAAATCCCCGGCGCCTCCTCGCGCGACGCAAACGCCTGCGCCAAAGCGCTCAAGCGTGGCGACGAGGCGTGGAAGAAGTCGCAGTATCGCACCGCCCGCTCTGCCTATGCCGAGGCGTACAAGGCCGACCCGCTCTCCTACCAGGCGGCCGTAAACCTCGCCAAGGCGTGGGAGAAGACCGACCAGACCGCGAACGGCAGGCAAAAGGCCTACGGCTATTATCGCGCGGCTTGCCATCTCAAGCCCAGCGGCAAGGCGCTCTTCATCCAGACGGGCGACCTCGCGATGAAGATCGGCAACTACGCAAGCGCCGTCGACCTCTACTCGCGCGCCGTCGCGGCCAGCTCTCGCGACATCACCGCCATCGATTGTCTCATCCGCGCCCTGCGCAAGGCCGGTTCGGCCAAAGCCGCCGCCCAATACCAGACCTATAGAGATACGATACCAGTGCGAAAGTAAGAAAGCGAAGTAGAAAGTAGGAGATTTTAAGTAGGAAGTAGGAGATAATACGTACGCCCCGACTGAACAGCAAATTCCCTACTTCCTACTTTCTACTTCCTACTTAAAATCTCCTACTTCCAACTGCCAACTGCCATGGACCTCCTTCCCGCAGACTGGGTGCTTTGCGCCTTCGCGCTGGCGATGGCGGTCCTTGGTTTGTTCCGCGGCTTTTCGGGGACCCTTGCGTTCTTCGTCGCGATAGCGGTCGCGTCCGGCGCGGGGATGGCGCTTTGGAATTATCTAGAGCGGTATCTCTCCGCCGACTGGCAGCGCGGCGCTGCGACGCTCGTCGCGGCGCTCCTTGTTTTCGGACTTGCGAGAATCGCCGTCAAGAAATCCGTCAACGTCCTTCTCGCGCAACCGACGGACGCGCTCGTGGGCATGGTTTTCGGCGCCGTCTTCGGCGTCGCACCCGTCTTCATCTGGGCCAAAACCGGCATGTGGCTGGAGTACTCCCGCCTCGCTTTGGAGGTTTCCAGATATGTCGGGTGAAGAACTCCTCGCCGAGGCAAAGAAGTTCGAGAAAAATCTCCTGAACTTTTTCTGGCGCCAGAACGTTTCATATAACGAGGCGGAAGATTTGTTGCAGGAGACATACCTGCGGCTCTGGAAATACCGCGACAGGTACGTGGCGACGGCCAAGCTCTCGACATTCCTTTTCACGCTCGCGCGCCAGGTTCGCATCGACGCATTGAGGCGCCAGACGCGGCGCGAAACTCGCGAGGAGGGATGGATCAAGGAGCAGGGTGATGTCGTCCAGCCTGTGTTCCCGGTGCGCGACGACGTGCGATGGGCGCTCTCGCAGCTCTCTGACGCATTGCGCGAGACGGTGGAACTTGCGATATTCCAGGATCTCCCTTACGCGGAAGTCGCCGAAATCCTTGGCGTGCCGGTGGGGACGGTCAAATCGCGAATGTCCGCCGCCTTGAAACAGTTGAAGGAGTTGTTCGATGAGCAGGGATCTGGAAGAAACTCTTGACGAACTCGGGCCGGAATACCGCGAGGTAGTCGCATGGCTGAAGACTTCGCGCGCCCCGAGGCGGCCGCGCATCGTTCGCAAATTGCGGTTTTCGCGCGCCGCGGTTTCGTCTCTCGCGGCCGCGTCTGCGTCAATCGCGCTTGCGTTTTTCGCGCTGTTCAGGAGCGAGGGCGGGCGGTGCAGGGCCCCGGTGGAATACACTGCCGCGTTTGGCGGGCCCGGGAGCGTGGAAGAGCTCGTCAAGACGCAAAACCCCGACGGCAGCTGGTCGAGCGATTTCCTCACCCGCCAGAACGCTGCCGCGCTCGGGCGGGCCGCGTTTCATCGCGGCCGGACCGGAATCGCCTACCGCAAGGCCATGCGCTACATGAAGATGAACGGCATTGCCGCTCTTTCGTCCGAAGAATTCGACAGCCGCTTTGACCGCGCTCTAGCGCGGACAAAGTAAGAAGAGAGAATCTAGACTTTCTAGAGAATCTAGACTTTCTGGAATTTCTGGATGTCCAGGGCCTTCCCTCTTCCCTCTTTCCTTTTCCACTTGAAATGCCAATGTGTTTTTTGGTATAATTCCGCGTGGAAAAGGATGCACGATAACATGGAGGTCAGGCGACAATGGCGATAGAGGCATATTGCAGCAAGAGAGAATGCGATGTGTTCGTTTCAGGCGCGTCGGACGATGCCGCCATGGCGGGTGAAATCGCGGAAATGCTGAAGCGCAAAGGCTACAATGTCTATTTCGCCGCAGGAGGGCCGCAGAGAGCCAGACTTGCCGCGATAAGCAGGTGCAAGGATTTTGTCGCAGTCCTGGGCAAGGCCGGGATGCAGGCGCTCGCGGACGGCGCGAGTCCGTTTGCGCAGGAGGTGCGCCGCGCGGTCGAGCGCGAGCGCAATGTCATTCCCGTATCGCTCGATGGCGCCGGCGCCGCTCTCGCGGCGCTCTGCAAGACGCCGGGTCTCGCGGACGAGATATGCGATTTCGCAGCCTTGCCTGTTGTCGACGCGGCTTCGCTGACTTCGCGGCTGACTTCGCGCCCGCGCTGGAGCATGATTTCGACGATGCTCGCCGCGCTCGTGGCGGCGCTCGCCATTGCTCTTGGCGCGGCGATGCTGTGCCGCGCCTTTTCGGAATTCCCAAGGACTGCGACGGAGCGGGTAACGGCATCGCGCCTCTTGGCGGCGATCGAGAGCAGCGCGGCGGCGTATGCAGGAGTGTCCGGCGGCCAGGTGCGGACCTTGGGCAAGGCCGAGGCGATCGAACTCGTGCGCAGCCTTGACGGCGCCGGGGTGGATCAAGTGGCGCTCGCGGCCGTCCTCGCCGTTCCGGAGGCAAGACGCAGCGGCCTCCCGCTCCGGGGCAGGAATGCGTTTGAACGCGACATATCCAAGGTCCTTTCCTCCATCCATTGCAAAGAGGCCGGAGAATGTGGGATTCGCGTTTCGAAGTTGCTGGAGGGCATGAAATGAGAGATGTTGCTTTTTCCAAGGCGATGCTCGCGGGGGCGTTGATTTTCCTTGCCGCGGCGTTCGCGTTCTACGTCGAATCCGGCGACGGACCCTCTCCGACGGAAAGGCGTGTCATGAAGGAAATGGCGTTTGCCGGGACCGCCTACGACGGCATCGGCGCGGAACTCGACGCGTTCGCGGCCAAGGCGGCCGCCGCCGAGAGCGACGAAAGTCTGGCGGGGGCGGGCGAAGAGTTCGAAAGGAACTTGGCGGCCCTTGTTTCAAACCTGCGGCTGCAGGCGCAAATCGCAGGCGTCGGACAGAATGCGAACGAGGTGCGGACGGCCACAGGTGTAAACGCCAAGAGCACGATCGAGCGCGCGGAGGACCTTGCGCTCAACCTCGTCAATCAATCCGGGCTCTTGACCGGCGCAGGGCAACGCACCGCCGCGGTGACGAATGCTATGCAAAAAGCGTTCGAAGAGTCTCGCCGGCGCCAAGCCGCGGCGCTCGGCGGAATGCTCAAGGAAAATTCTTCTCCGCAGGACGCAAAGCGCATGGCGGAAACGCTGGGCGCCGAGTGGAAAGAGGTCGGCAAGACGGTCGCGCTTGGCGACGACGCCGCGAAGAAAGCCCTCAGGCAGGCGGAGAAGGAGGAGAAGAAAGCGGCGGCGGACGTGCGCATGCAAGCGAAGGGCGCCGCGCCCGGCAAAACGGCAAAGACGTCGTTCGGGGCGTCTGCGAAGGCGGCGGCGGAACTCGCCGCCAAGGCGCAGGCCCGCGCGGCCCAGACAGGCGCGGCGGTGCAGACGCCGCCTACGCCCGCAACGACGCCGCTGCCGCAGGCGTCCGGGCCGCAAGGCGCAACCGATGCCAGTTTGAAATTGGATGTCGTCGACGAAGTTCTCATCGCGTATCGCGACAGGCACATGCCAGCCGACGGCGATTCGCCAGGCGAAGTGTGGAACAAAATGCGCTGGATGTTGAAGATGGGATTCGACAGCCGCGCCTTGGATTGTCTCGACGGGTATCGCTCCGCCTGTCTGGCCGAGTCTGGCGAAGACGAACTCGACGATGCGACGAAGATTATGGCCGATTCGACGGAAAAGTTCATCAAGGAGATGCGCGAACTCGAGGTGGACGGCGGAGTGATGGTCGCCTCGATCATAGACAAGGACGCCGCCGAGGCGGACGAGGCTGGCGGACGGGAGTGCTACCGCGTGGGAGACATCATCACATGCGTCGGAACGAACGTCTGCAATACAGTGGACGAACTTACGGCCCACTATGCCGAGGGGGAGCCTGTCAAACTCTACTACCTTCAGGAAACAGGCGCACTGACCAACATGGTGCAGGAGGCGTCTGGACAGGACCTTGAAGCAACGTATCAATTCAGGGAGATTTCGAAATGACCCATTTCAGCGATTTGCTCCCGCCGGTGGTGCTTGCGGCGGCGGCGATACTGGTTGCATTTGCATTCGCCGGAGCGCTTTACAGGCTGTTCCGCCGGCCCGGCGTGCGCATAATATGCTTCTTGGCGCTGTTCTCGTGGGGCGTGGCGCTGTACTACGAAACCGGTCCCGCGCCGCAGTCGAGAGGCGCGAAGATCGCCGAAGCAACCAGCGCGGAAAAGCTGATGTCGGCGATAAACCAGTCGCTTTCGATCTTCTTCCCCTCCAGGGGCGCATACGAGGACATCATGAAAATGACTCTGCCGGACGGCAGAGCGGACCACGCCAGACGCATGCATTTCCTGATTCTCCATTATCTCGCGTATTTCTATTTTGCGGCGATAGTGTTTTCTTTCTTTGGAGCGAGGACGGCCGACAGGCTCTGGGCGGCATGGTTTTTCTCCATCATGCCCCGCGTTTCGGAATTGAAGGGGATGCGATGGCTGCGGTGGAACAGACGGCTGAAGCATATCTACGTATTCTGGGGCGTCTCCGGGGAAAGCGAAACGCTGGCCGACAGTCTTTCAAAGGACAAGTCTTTGCACGGGCGCTGCCTGTTCGTCCTTTCGCGCGAATTGTGGCACGAGAAGGAACGCTATGCAGCCGTGGCGGACCGGCTCGCCGCCAGGGGGCATCGCGTGGTGTGGGAAGACCTCGATGCCGGCGGGAATTGGTATGAAAGCGCCGGGCGGCATTTCTTCCTCGGCGCTGATGAGAAGGAAAACGCAAAGCTGGCCGCGATGCTCGTCAAGACGGCGGTCAAGAAGGGCGTTCTGACGCTCGACGTATATGTCAGGGGTCGCACGCCCAAGGAGATCGACGGCATAAACATCCACCACGTAGACCATGCGGACAATGCGGCGCGATGCTTGCTGAACGCCCATCCGGCCGTCTCGTGCGGCAGCGTCGCCGTCGATGCGAAGTCTCTCGCCGTCAAGGGCGAATGCCGGATGTTGCTCATAGGGTTTGGCGAAATCGGCCAGGCGGTGCTGAAGCAGCATTTGCTGCGGAGCGCATTCCCGGGCCTTGTGCTGAAGACGGATGTGATCGGCGGCGACGCAGAGGAGCTGGCCTCTTTCAAGATACTGCATCCCGGTCTGTTTGGCGGCGGCGCAACGGGCGAAATCGCCTTGCACGCCATTGCACCGGCGTCGGCGAAGTTGCTGGAATGGGTTGCGGCAAGAAGCGGCATGTTCGACAGGATTGTGATATGCCCCGAGCCTGGCGTCGACTGCATCAAACTCGGAGAACGCCTTGTGCGCGTCATCGGCGGACCCGGCGGCGAATGCGCGGCGGAGATATTCGCCTACGATGCATGCAACGAATCCACCAAGAGGAGGGCGAAAGTCGAGACATTCGGCAAAATCCAGGAGCTCTACACGCGCGAACTCGTCGTCGACGCTCTGCGCATTGAACATCTGCCGGCGGCATTGATGGCGAAAATGGAGAACAAAGAGCGCGCGGCGTGGCGGAAGACATTCTGCCACAATGCGACGGACCGTATGCTGGATATGATAGCCCTCGCCGGCTTCAGGCCGGAACGGACGGGCGCGTCCAACGGCATGCGCCAGACGTCCGGCGCCGGTGAATTCGTCGCGGCGGTGAATGCGAACCGCGACACCGTGGCGGCGGCGTTTGGCGCGGCGCGGCGGGCGTTCATGGCATGGAAGGGCCTGCCGGAGGACCAGTACGCCGAGACGGATTGCGAGTTTGCACGGGATTTCTTCGAGTTGTTCGATCTCGCCAAGATGGATATTTCAAGACAGGATGCATGATATGTCTTGCAGCGACCCGCTAGATGTGAACCGCCTTCACGAATGCGTGGCGGAGTTCCAGAAACGCCGGGCGTCCACTCTCGCTGAGCTGTGCGAGATGGTGCGCATTGTTCTAGAACGCGTCAGGGACGACTATGCGCCGACGGCGATTGTCGAAGCGCGCATAAAGAGCGCGTCGAGTTTTGCCGAGAAGTGCCTGCGCAAGCGTTATCGAGAGCCTTTCAGGGAAACGACCGACCAGTGCGCCGGTCGCGTCATCTGCTCGACCCTCAAGGAGAAACGCGCGTTGCGCGATGCGTTGACGGCGCTGTTCGCGCCGGTCGACGAATACGAAAACACGACGTGGCGCCACGACGCCGACTCGTTCGGCTATCTCGGCTACCACATGGTGGTCCATTTTTCTCCCGAGGCCGTGCAACGCATGGCGGAGCGCTGGCCTATATCCGCCAGTTTCCAGCACGTTGCGGCGGTTGACGGCGTGAAATTCGAGATTCAACTGCGGACCTTCCTCGAGCACGCGCACGCCGACATCACGCACGACCGGCTGTACAAGTCGAGCTTCGATGTTTCGGGCAATTTGATGCGCAAGTCGGCGATCGTCGCGGCGCAGCTGGAATCCGCCGACAAGCAGCTGCAGCAGCTTGTCGACGCCGTGGAGGAATACAGCGCCGGCGCCGCCGCCACGATGAAGAGCGGCGAACGGGAAAAGGAGATAAAATGCCTCGAGGCGCTTTTGCAGCCGGGATTGGAGTTCCCCGGTCAAGAAGCGCTGTTGGTGCGTATGATCCGTCTGCACCGCGCGGCATGGAACTGGAAAGCCGTCGTCGAGCTGCTCCAGGAGGCTGGAGGGCGGGACGGGGAAGGACTGTCCGCGGAATTGGCAGGCGAACTCGGCTATGCGGTTCTCAGAATCGGCATTGCCGAAAAGCGCAATGCCGAAGTGGAGCGCGCGGCGGCAATTCTCGATGCGGCGTCCGCGCGTGCCAGAGATGATTTCGAAGCGAAGCGCCGCGAGAGAGATGCGCAAACGCTCTCTAGACTCCTTCATTGGCAGAGCCTCGCATATGCCAGAGTGGCGGGGCGCATGGACGAGGCGGTCGAATGCGTGCGCGAGGCGCACAAGCTCCTCCCGGCCGACCCTTTCATCCTCGTGACGTTCGTCAAGGCGGAATGGCTCTCAAGCGGCGCGAAACCATCCGCCCTTGCCATGTCGTTGCTCGAAGGCGCGGCCGTGCGCTGCGTGCGGCTGGCGAAGGCGGGGGTTGACAGCATCAGTGCATGGCTGGCGTTGTCGCATCTCAGGCTTCTGCAAGGCGATGCGAGGCGTTCGTTTGCGGCTCTAGCGCTCGCAGCGGAGGCTGGCGCCGGCGTCGAGGCGTTGGCGGCGGCGGCGGAAGATTTCGCCCGCGCAAGGGATTTGCCGGGCGGCGAACCGGCGTTCAAGGCTCTGGCGGGGAATCTAGAGGCCGCGACGCGGCTCGTCATCGCCGGCCGGGACGGGAGAGCCGCGGGGAGAGCTGGCCGGGATTCCCGCCGGGCGTCGATAGTCATGATTTCCGGCAACACCGCGCCCGGCTATGAGGACTGGGTGGCTTCCAAGGGCGGATGCCTCGCTGGTGCGTTTGCGGATTTCCCGGGAGTCGTACTTTCCGGCGGCTCGCCCCATGGCGTTTGCAAGCTGGCCTTTGAGTGCGCAAAGGCGGCCGCGAATGGCGCTGTCGTGCGCTTTCGCGGCTATCTGCCGCGCAATGCGCCGGCTATGGACGGCCTGGAGAGCTCGCAGATTGCAAGGTCGCGCGGCCAGGACTACTCCATCCTGGAGCCGCTCAAGATGTGGGAGGACGTCCTTTCCGGCGGGCAGTCTCCCGGCGATGTCGCGATGCTGTGTCTGGGCGGCGGAGAGATTTCTTTCATGGAGACGATGCTTGTCGTTGCAATCGGCGCGGACGCGTATTTCCTGCCGGATGGCCGCAATGGCGGCGCGGCGTCTTCGCTCGCCGGGGTGTTGGAAGAGGCCGGGGCGCCCGCGCTCCCGCATCTCCACATCTTGCCGGACGACGATGCGACTCTCGCGATGTTCCATCTGTGGGGAGCCGCCGCCAGTCCCGGCACGGCGGAGAATTGCGAAATTCTGGCAAGGAAGATTCACGAGAATTACGTCCGCGATTGCGTCGGGAATGCCTCGAATTCGAGTCTTGCGCCCTGGGAAAGGCTGCGGGAAGATTTCAAGTTTTCGAATATGCACCAGGCCGCGAACGCCATTCGCATTCTCGCCGCTTCCGGTTACGGCGTGAGGCGGCTGAGGCCGGGCGAAGGCAGGGCGGAACTGCCGGATATATCCGGCGATGTCGAGGATATGTCCAGGCTGGAGCACGGGCGATGGAACGTCGAGCGTCTCATGCAGGGGTGGCGGCATGGCAATGCAAAGGACGTTGAAAAGCGCATATCGCCTTGCATAGCGCCATGGGACGCGCTAGCCGAGGACGTCAAAGACTACGACCGCCGGGCGGTGCGCGGCTGGCCGCAGCTCCTGTTGGATGCAGGGCTTGTCGTGTACAAGAAGGATGCCGATGCGGGAGAGAGCCGATGACCCTCGACGAGTTATATTCAAGGACATGCGAATTCGCGGGGGGGCGCCATGCCGGGCAGCGCCGCGAAGGTTCAGGCGAGCCGTATTTCAACCATCCGCTGTCGGTCGCGGCGGCGTTCGATCTCAAGACGCAACCTGTCGAGAAACTTGCCGCGATACTGCACGACACCATCGAGGATTGCGGCGCGACGCGCGAGGAGATCGTCGCGCTCGCCGGCGACGATCGGCAGTTGCGCCGGATGATGGCCGAAGTCGCTCTCGTCGTAGAACTGCTGACCCACCGCCCGTCGAGCGCGGGTGCGACCAGGGAGCGGCGCCGCGAACAGTATCGCGAGGCGCTCCTGCGCGCAAAATCCAACCCGCATTCCCGCCTCGTCAAAATCGCCGACTTGCGCGACAACATGTCGACGCTTGACAAACTCCCGCCGGAGCGCCAGGCGGAACTGCGATTCAAATATTCCGGCGCCCTGGAATTGCTGGAGGCGTAAAGCGATTTTCGATTTTCGTTTAAAACTCTGCTGCTCTCAAGTCCCTGCGATAAAAATCTATTGCATGCCATTGAAACTCTGTGTCTTGAGTGCCTCTGTGTTAAAAAACTATTGCTTGGTAGTGAAGGAATGCTTGAAATCAATCGAAAAATCGAAAATCGAAAAATTCTTTTCGACTTTTCAACGTATAGACAAGGAGGCCGGGAATGCGCAAATCCAAGACAAAATACGACATCTTCATCTCATATCGCCGCGCCGGCGGCTACCAGACGGCCCATTTGCTGTACGACAATCTCGTTCGCAGGGGGTATCGCGTTTCGTTTGATCTCGAGACATTGCGGGATGGCGGGAAATTCAACGAGAAACTCTACGACCGCATAGAGCGTTGTTCCGACGTGCTTGCCATAATGAGCGGCGATTCGCTGCAACTTCGCGAAAACGTCGAGGACGACTGGTTCCGGCTGGAAATCGCCCATGCGCTGAAATGCCGCAAAAATATCGTTCCGGTGTTTCTGCGGGATTTCAAAGCCCCGGCGAAGAGCGAATTGCCGGAGGACATGCGCGGTCTCATGGACTACAACGGGGTCGTAGCCTCCCAGGAGCACTTCGACAGCGTCCTGAACCAGATATGCGAAAGATTCGCAGCAAGGCCGCGCCGCCGCCATGCGCGTATTGCCGCTGCCGCGGCGGCGTTGGCCGTAATTGCCGCCGCCGCCGGCGTCGCATGGCACGGCAGAGCGGTGCTGTTCCCTTTCCCGTTCTCGGATGTCGACAAGCAGCGTTTCAGCGAAATCCAGGAACTTGCGACACGGCAGATTGCGAACTACTGCATCGTCGCAAACGCCTCCGCCAGTCTGCTCGACGCTGCAGAAGCCGTCGCCAGTACGGATCTTGCCGCAGACTTCCAGAACGAACTGCAGCGCTTCAATAATACGATTTCCCAGATCGACGTCGATTCGTTGAAACCTTCCGACAGGCTCCTTGAGGTGGCGTCCAAGACCCCGATCGACGTCGGCGACGTCAAGGCGTTCTGGGAGAATCTTGCGACAGACGTGCAGAGTGCGAAGGATGAGGCAAGCTTCCTTGAGCACACGATCGCAACCAGGAAGGTCATGGCGAAGACGGACCTGCTGAACATTGTCAGAATCAAGCGCAAAATCCAGCGCGCGTCCTCCGAGCTTTATGCATATTTCGTGATGGGCCTGTTCGCTCCTGTCGCCGACGGCGCCATTGCGGACATGAAGCGCAAACTCGCTCCGTCATGGACATGCCTGCCGGAATTGTCGCGGCCGTGGCTGCGCGAGGAAGCCGATATCGACACGGCCATGGAGAAGACTTTCGTCGACATCCAAAACGCACTGGGCGAGTTGTCCGCTATCGTGGGCAATCAGAACATGGGCTTGCGCCGGGATGAAAGGGAGTTGGAAGCGCTTCAAAACGCCTTTGGCGGCGAGGGTGGAGCTGCATTCAAGGCTCCCGCGTCGCCGGAGGAATTCCGGCGCCAATTGGAGCAATTGGGTGCGACCCCGGAGCAGATAGAGGCGCAGATGGCCAAGGTGGAGGAGATATTGTCCATGAAGCGCCGGCTGCAGGAAACCGAAGGCGAAATTGAAGCGGCGAAGGCTCGCGCCCGCGAGAAGTTCGCGCCGAAAATCGATGACGAGCCGGGAATTTTGTGGGGAAAGGTGTTGCGCTTCCTTTCGCTGGATTTGCGTGATGCCGCCTTGCAGTGTGTAGATATCCTTCGCCGCAAGCAGTCGCCGGAGTTCCCGTTCGAAGCCTGCACGGCCGCCGAGGTGTTCATTCGCAACAGGGGGCGGCTGCCATTTGCCGCCGGCGTCATGGTGACCGGGTTCGAACCGCCTGCTACGCATCACGCCATTTTCAAGGTTGGCGACATTGTTACCGGAATGGACGGCAAGGCCGTCACTGGGTTCGACGACTACCGCGCAACGGAGGGTTGCGTGTATACCGTATACCGCTGCAAAGACGGCGCGCTGAAACGCATCGACCTCGCAATGCCGTCCGGCCAACCTCGCGCCTCTCTCGTCAATCTGATGGAAACGGGCGAATGATCCTGTCGCGCTTCGGTGCAGCCGGAGCGCGACTCCACGCGTTTGCGATGATGGAGCCGGAGAAGTCCATCCAGATCGAGAAAATATTGGCCGGCAGCGCCGCGACGGCGCTCCCGAGGACGCCGACTGCGAGCGCCGCCGCCATTCCGCCGTTCTGCATCCCCACTTCAATCGCGACAGTCCTCGCGGTCTTCTCGTCGAAGCCTGCGCGTTTGCCGATGAGCCTCACCGCCCAGTAGCCCGCGAGATAGCCCGCTGTGTTGTGCAGTATGGCGGCGACGACAATGAGCATCCCCGCTTGGGCGAATACGCTTCTCGAGGGCGCCGTGATTGCGATGATCGTAAAACATATTCCGGCCATCGAGAGACGCGAGAGGAACCTCTCGCACCGCTCTTTGTGGCGGGCGAACGCGTCGCTGAATATGCGCCGCACGGCGAGTCCGGCAACTACGGGAACGATGACGACTTTCAAAATTTCCAGTGTCATCTTGAGGGTGTCTATTTCCACGAAGCATCCGGCGAGCGTTTTCATCACGAGCGGCGTCACGACAGGCGAGAGCAGTGTCGACGTGCACGTCATCGCCACCGACAGCGCCACATCGGCTTTGGCGATGAACGCCATCACGTTGGAGGCCGTCCCGCCGGCCACCGCGCCCACGAGGACGCATCCCGCCGCAAGTTCCCCCGTGAATCCAAGGCATTTCGCCAGCGCATAGCCTACGAGCGGCATCACGATGAATTGCAGCGCCACTCCCACGGCGACAGCCCACGGACGCTTTGCCACGCGGACGAAATCCCCCGCCGAGAGCGTCGTCCCCATGCCGAACATGATGACCTGGATGGCCGGCACGACGAGCGAAATCAGCTTCACGCTTCCCCACTGCATAAACAGTCGCGGGAAGGCGAACGCGATCGCCGCGCAAACGAGCACGGCTATCCCGAACGCCTGGCGGGACAGGAAGGCTTTCATGGCCAGAGGGTTGAAGATGCGATTTTTCGACATGGTTTTGCTTTTCATTTCATCGGAGCGGAGAGCTGGCGGTAGCATTCGTATGCGGCGATGGAAACGGCGTTTGCGAGATTGATGCTGCGGGCGTGTTCGCCGGGCATTGGAATGCGGAAGAGGTCGTCGCGGTGGACGGAGTAGAAATTTTCCGGCAGCCCGGAGGATTCATTCCCGAATACGAGCGCGTCGCCATCCTTGAACCGGCAGTCGTAGAGGGATTTCTCGCCATGCGTCGAGAGGAAGAAAAGCCTGGCGGGTTTCGCGGCGGCGAGATAGTCCTCCCACGTGTCGTGCAGGGAGATATCGAGATGCGGCCAGTAATCGAGACCGGCGCGCGCGATGGAACGGTCGTCAAGCGCGAAGCCTAGCGGCTTTACGAGATGCAGCTTCACGCCCAGCCCTACGCAAAGCCTCCCTATCGCGCCTGTATTGTGCGGTATTTCCGGCCGAAGCAGCACAATCGAGAAATTTATGTTCATTGTTCGGACAAAGGATGTTTTCCATACATTGTATCATATTACCCCATGGTCTCGTCAACCCGCCCGCCTTCGCTTCCCCCGTTCGGGGAATGCGCTGGGCGGGCGGATTTGGTAAAATACGGGCGGAAAGTCCAAGAAAGGAGAGTTGATTCCATGAAAGTTAAAATACACTTGATGATTCTTGCGGTTGTCTTGGCTGCGGCTGCGATGGCTGATTCATTTCAATGGGTCGGCAATGGTGACAACAATTATTGGGGAACGGATGCCAACTGGAGCAAGACATCAGGAGATTCCGACCGGACGAAACCGTACACCGAGGATTTCGCTGTATTCTCGCAGGCTGAAGACATGACAGTCCTTCTTTATGAGAGCACAAATGTTCAGGGTGTCCGGCTGGAGCAGGGCGCGGGAAGTGTAACCCTTACTCTGGGAGACGGGTGGTATAATGGCAGGCAGCTTTTGGTGCGCCGTACGAAGGCGAGCAGCATCTGGACGCCGGGTGTGACCAATTTTGTGAACAATTCCTCGTATCCGCTTACAATCAAGAGCGGGCGCAATGCTTCGCTCAACATCCTGTTCGATTACGCCTGGGGCGACTTCGCCATGATGCCGGGCGTTGTCTTCGATTGCTCTGTTGCCGCTGCCACGGACGCTCGTGGACGATTCCTTCCGCAAGAAACGCTCCGCACGGACAATACTGAAATGAACAAGACCGTTTTCAAGCGTACGGCCGCGTTCTACAATACGCTTTATATTGGCGCGAACCACGAGCTGTGGGTCAGCGGGGAGAATGCCGCGCTGTCGGTAGATTATGGTCAATATAAGGACAACGATCTAAATCAATATATTACCATTGAAGAAAGCCTGATTGACCTGAGCGGAATCCTTGTCGTCGACGGTGCAACCGCATCAGTATCATGTTCCAACTTGAATGTGGCGGCGACGGGCGCGATTGGCGGCAGCGGCACGATCAATGGCGCGGTCAGCGCGACAAGCGGCGCGAAGCTCCTCTTTGGCACAGACAACGTCCTGACCTTCACCGACGCGGCGGACTTGACCGGCTTCACCGTCGATGCGACGGGATGCACCGCCGGGAACGAATACCTCGTCGCAAAGGGCACGACATCGCTTCCCGGCGTTTCCGCTGCGCAGGCCGCCGATGGCTGGATGACGAAGGCCAAGGATGGCAACGTCTACCTTGTCAACAGTCTGAACTCCGTCACGGCGGACATCTCTCTTGGTGCTGATACGGACTGGTCGGTGTCTCCCGTAGAAATTTCGGACAATGTGAAGATCGACCTCAATGGACACGATCTCTCAATCGGCTATATCACCCTCGGCTCAGGAGTGTCCTTTGTCAACAGCGGCGACAAGGCCCGCCTCTACGCCGGCCTGAACGGTGCCGACAAATCCTGGCTGCTTGCACAGACTTTCCCGGCATCGATCATGCCCGTCTTCGTCGGCGCGGCTATCGAGATTCCATCGAATTACATCCCGGCAGGCGGCATAGGGTTCAAGGATACGGCAGGCGCGGCCCAATCGGTCAACTACGAAACATGCGCCAATGGCTTTGCGTTTCTCGGCAATGCCAATATAACCGAGCCATTGAAGAGTTGGCAGAATGGCGTGTTCCCGATTGTAGTCTATGGAGATGGCAATGTGTTTACATTGCATGCCGACAATTCCTGGTCGAAGGATGGTTCGTTCAGCGGCAAGCCGTTCTCTGGCGACGGTACGCTCACGATAGCCTCGACCACTGGCATTCGGACAGCGTATTTGATTGGAAGCGACACGGTTGACAATACAGGATTTACGGGCGGGGTGGTGTTTACGTGGGGTTCGAATTTCGGAGGTGCAATTGAATTTGGCGACCCCAAGACTCAGTCGGGCAAGCATTTCTCGAAAGCAGATGTCGTACTATGCGGCAAAGACGACGGGGAGGCCTCCCAATTTCTGCTTGTGTCGAACAATGGATCGAGCACGGCGAATTTTTGTTTTGACTCGCTCCAGACCGCAGGCGACAATGCGGCAAATGTCATCCTCTCGACTTCTTGCGGTTCATCCGGCGGAACGTACCTGAGGATAGGAACCAACGGCGGCGGCTCGGGCGTCTTTGCGGGCGCATTCACGAATTACAACGGCGATGCCGAGCGCCCATACAACATCGAGAAGCGCGGCACGGGGACGTGGACGCTGACGGGGACTGTCGCCAACGGCGGCACGTTCACGGTCGCCGAGGGCTGCGTCGAGTTCCGCAGCGGTATCGAGAACGTCTCTTCTCTCGTCGTCGCGAGCGGCGCGTCGGTCCTGTTCGCGGGCGACATGGGTGCGTCGAGTGCGCTCTCCCTCGCCGCCGGCGCAACTCTCAAACTTGATGCTTCGAGCGAGGGCGGCGACGTCCCCGTCGTCACTGGCGACTTCGACCTGACCGGCATCAATCTTTATGTCACGAAAGGCGAGACCTATACGTCCTCGAAGACTCCGCGCGAGCTCTTGCGCGTCACGGGCGCTCTGACGGGCTTCGACAAGAGCAACGTCGGCACTGATATCGACGCGGCCGACTGGGCGTTCAGGCTCGTCAAGAACGGCGACGGCTCGACTTCCATCGTCCATCAGTATCGTAAGGGATTTGCCGTGATTCTCCGCTGACGGGCGCAGAGCGCTTCGAGGAAGTTGAAAGGTTGAAAGGCGGCGCTCCCATGCCTTTCAGCCTTTCAACTTTTCAACTTTTCAACCTTTCAACTTTTAGAAAAAAATGCTACAATATGCGGCGACAAAAGCATAAAAAGAGGGCGTCATGAAATATGCAAGACTTGGGAACACGAATATCGAAGTAAGCCGCATCTGCGTCGGCTGCATGTCATACGGCAAGGCGTCGGACGACTTCCAGCCGTGGACTCTGCCGCTCGACGAATCTACGAAGATGATCGCGCACGCGCTCGATCTCGGCGTCAATTTCTTCGATACCGCAAACTGCTACTCGCACGGCACGAGCGAGGAATATCTCGGCTCGGCGTTGAAATCGCTCGGAGTCGGACGCGACAAGGTCATAATCGCATCCAAGGTCTATTTCAACGACGGGTGTCTTTCAAAGGAGGCGATCGCGCGTGAAATCGAGGGAACGCTCAAACGCCTCGGGACCGATTATCTCGACCTGTACCAGATCCACAGGTTCGACTACTCCACGCCAATAGAAGAAACAATGGCTGCGCTCGACGCGCTTGTGCGTTCCGGCAAGGTCCGCGCCATAGGCGCTTCGGCGATGTACGGCTATCAGTTCCACAACATGCAACTTGCCGCAGAACGCAACGGCTTGACTCTTTTCTCGACGCTCCAGAATCACTACAACCTCATCTACCGCGAGGACGAGCGCGATTTGATACCCGTCGCCAGACAGTATCAAGTCTCGCTGATTCCATATTCGCCGCTAGCCGGCGGCCATCTTACGCACCCCGGATGGGAGAGCAAATCCAAGCGCGCGCAGACCGACAAGGTCCTTCACGCCAAATACGACGCCACAAGAGAGAGCGATATGGCGATAGTCGGGCGCGTCGCCGCTCTCGCGTCCCGCCTTGGCGTGACGATGACCGAGGTCGCTCTCGCATGGCATTTTGCAAAGGGCGTGACGGCGCCGATCGTCGGCGCCACGAACGCGGCGCATTTCGACGATGCGGTCCGCGCGGTCGATTTGGCATTGACGGACGGGGATGTCAAGTTTCTGGAAGAGCCATATCAGGCGCACGCGGTCAAGGGGGCGAGATAAAACAAATCTTCGCTATGGAGACGAAACTGCGCATGGTCGTCACCGCCGGGCCGACGCGGGAGCATCTCGACCCCGTCCGGTTCTTGAGCAATCCGTCGACAGGCAGGATGGGCTTTGCCGTGGCGAGGGCTGCGGCGGAGGCGGGGTATGAAGTCGTCCTCGTCGCAGGACCCGTCGGATTGAAAACGCCCAAGGGTGTTGTTCGCGTCGACGTAGTTTCCGCCCGCGAGATGTTCGCTGCAGTGGAAGCCGCCAAGGCCGACATACTGGTGGCGACGGCGGCGGTGGCGGACTGGCGCCCGAAATCTTGCGCGAAAAAGAAACTCAAGAAGGGCGAGATGTCCGGCGTTCTGGAATTGGTGCGCAATCCCGATATTCTTAAAAGCTCCAAAGTGCGGCGGAAGATTGGGTTTGCGGCGGAGACGGGCGAGGCGGTGGCCGAGGCCGTGCGCAAGTGCAAAGAGAAGAACCTCGAGTTTTGCGTAGCCAACGACGTCACTGCGCCGGGGGCGGGGTTTGGCGTCGCGACGAACCGCGTCGTATTCGTCTATCCCGACGGTACGGCGAAGCGCCTGCCGCTCCTTTCAAAGCTTGCCGTCGCCCGCCGCATCGTGGCCGCGCTTCAGCGCGGCCGGAGCAGGAAGTAGAAAGCAGGAGATTTAGCGCACAAGGAGGCGCGGCTTCAGCCGCGCTTCACGCGAGGAAAAAGTGATAGGATATAAAGATAAAACCACCAAAAGGAGAAAAACCAAATGAAAGTCGTCAAAGACAAAGGAGTCGAAGGCAAGGTAATGGTGATCACGGGCGCGGCCGGCGTGCTTTGCTCGTCGCTCACCGAAGACATGCTCGCCCACGGCGCCAAAGTGGCAGTGCTCGATCTCAAGATCGATGTTGCCGAGGAGTTCGTGAAGAAGCTCCAGAAGAAGGGCTACAAGGATGTGATCGCCGTAGAGGCGAACGTGCTAGACCGCGACAGCCTCGAGGCCGCGCGCAAGGTCGTTTTGAAGCGCTTCCGCAAGATCGACGTTCTCATAAACGGCGCCGGCGGCAACCACCCGAAGGGCACGTGCAAGGCCGAGCAGATCACGAAGGATACGCCGCTCGAGGATACGTTCTTCGGAATGGACCAGAGCGGGTTCGAGTTCGTCAACAAGCTCAACTTCATCGGCACGCTGCTTCCCTGCCAGGTTTTCTGCAAAGACATGCTCAAGAAGGGCGGCGCGGTCCTCAACTTCTCGTCGATGGCGGCGATGTGCTGCCAGCCGATGACGAAGGTCCCGGCGTATGCGGCGGCGAAGGCGGGTATCAGCAACTGGACTGCATGGCTTGCGGCGCACCTCGCGCCAATGGGCATTCGCGTGAACGCTCTCGCGCCAGGTTTCTTCATCACCAACCAGAACCGCTTCCTTCTTCTTGAAAAGGACGAGAAGACGCTCACCGCCCGCGGCAACAAGGTGATCAACAAGACGCCGATGCGCAAGTTCGGCGAGCCTTCCGACCTCCACGGCGCGGCAAGGTTCCTCCTCTCCGACGAGGCGAGTTTCATCACCGGCGTCGTGCTGCCAGTCGATGGCGGCTTCTCCTCGTTCTCGGGAGTCTGATTGCGTTTGGCATTTGGCATTGCATCTTGTCGCACCGGGAGACTCAAACGGCAAAGTGACGGAATGCAATGCGAAATGCCGGATGTAAAACGCCGAATAGTTCTTTCTGCACCATGTCGTTTGCGCCTCTCTATATCACAAACTTCTTCGGGACGTTGAACGACAACTTCCTGAAGACGCTCGCGTCGTTCACCGTCATCGGTTGGATTGCCGACGAGCGGATGAAGTCGATTGCGATGGGCGTGACGGCGGGTGCGCTCGTTTTGCCGTACATCCTTTGTTCTCCGCTTGCCGACCGCCTGACCGCCGTGTTCCAAAAGTGCAAGATCGTTCGTCTTGCCAAGTGGGCTGAGCTGCCGATCATGGCGATCGCGATTGCGGGATTTGCGCTCAAGTCGCCGTGGCTCGTCATAGGCGCGGTGCTGCTGATGGGATTGCAAAGTTCGCTGTATTCTCCCGCCAAGTATGCGCTTGTGAGGGATATAGGCGGCGAAGAGCGCATTTCGACGGGGATGGGCGGCATGGAGGGGATTTCGTTCCTTGGCGTCCTTGCGGGCACGGTCGCCGCATCGTTCGTGTCGGATTTCGAAGTGCATCATCCGCAGTATTGCATATCCTACGTATGCCTGGGAGCGTTCGCGGCGGCGGGGCTTTTCGCGAGTTTCACGCTGCGCGCGGACGAGGCGCCCAATCGTTCGTTGCATGCGATAAATCCCGTTCGCTACATGGCCAGGGCCTATAGAATGGCGAAGAGGCACGATGGATTGCCTGCGGTGATTTTCACTCTGTCCGTATTCTGGTGGGGCGCGGCGATGTTGCAGATGGGATTGATCGTCTACGGCAAGTCGGAAGCCGGGCTCGGCCTCGGGGCGTCGCGGACTGGCGCGCTCCTGTGCGCCGCGGCGGTGGGCATCGTGGCGGGGCAGGTGATCGCGGGATTGGTGGACAGAAAGCGCTTTCTCCTCGGCGCCACCGTGGCGACCGGCTGGACGGCCGCGGCGCTGCTCGCCGTATTGTACTTCGCGCCGCTTTCGCCTCGCGCGTTCGGCGTCGTCCTCGCACTCCTCGCGTTCGACCTCGGCTTTTTCAAATTGCCGTTCGATACAGAGATACAGAAGCTCGCCAAGGGCTCGCGCCTGAATACGATGCTCGCGTATTTCAACCAGGTCTCGTTCCTTTTCATGCTGGCTGCGAGCGGATGCTATGCGCTCGCGAGCGTGCTCTTCGGCGCGAAGGCGTTTCTTCTGCTGCTGGCGATCGCGTTCTTCCTGGCGCCTGTCGCATTCGTGTTCTGCAACCGCAAGGCGCTGCTCGCCACGGGCCGCTGGATTTTTTCGCGCAGGTATGCAATCGCAGTCGACGGCATCGAGGCGCTTGCCGACGGTTCTAAGACGTATCTCGTCCTTCCCAACCATCCTGCGATGGTCGACCCGATGCTCGTAGTATCCGAATTGTGGAAGACGCCGCTAAGGCCCCTTGCCGACGAGGCGTTCTTCAAGACGGGCATTGTGGCGCCGCGCGTCCTCAAGACCCTTGGCGCCATTGCAGTCCCCGATTTGCGCAAGCATAGGACCGCCAAAGGCGCGACAGTCGCCAAGGGGCTTGGCGGAATCGTGAAGAGCACTTTGGAGAGCGGAGGAAACGTGATTTTCTATCCATCCGGGCATATCTGGACGGAGGAGAAAGAGGAAATCGCGACGCGTCAGCTCGCCTACAATATTTGCCGCGAACTGCCTGACGGCGTCGCGGTGATCGGAGTGCGGACGCTCGGCCTCTGGGGATCGATATGGTCGCGCAAGGGGAAAGCGGCGTCGCCGGCGTTCATCCCGACGCTGTTGAAGAGCGTGGCGTTGTGGTTTTTCCGGGCGCCGTTCGTGCCGCGTCGCAAGGTGTCCATGTACATTGAGGATATAACCGCACGCGTGAAAGAATGGTCGCAAGGCACGCGCCTCGAATTCAACCGGCAGTTGGAGACGTGGTATAATAGTTAGCAGTTAGGTCTCCCGGTGCGACAAGATGAATCTCCCAAAATGCTCTTCCCCGTTCGTGGCTATTGACTCGAGGAAATTGCTAACTATGAACTGTTAACTACCATGAAATATCGCGTATTGTTTGTGTGCCACGGGAACATATGCCGTTCGCCGATGGCGGAGTTCGTGATGAAGGAGATTTTGCGCCGCCGGGGGCTGGAGGACTTTGTCGAGGTTGAGTCCGCCGCGCTGCACACGGACGAAATCGGCTCGGACATCCATCATGGCACGCGCGGCGTATTGCGGGAGAAGGCGATCCCGTTCGCGCCGCGCGCGGCGTGGCTTCTGACGTGCGAGAAGGCCGCGAAGTACAACCTCGTCCTCGGCATGGATTCGTACAACATGTGCGATTTGCGGCGGCTCTTGGGCGGCGAGAGCGCGAAGGCGCATCTACTCCTGGACTACGCCGGGCGCAATGGCGAGGCGATCGCCGACCCGTGGTATACAGGCGATTTCGACGCGACTTGGCGCGATGTGCTCGCCGGATGCGAAGGCCTTGCCGACCACCTTGAAAAGATGTTCCGATGAAACACGAAGCGATAGAGCTAGCCATAATCGGCGGAGGCGCGGCAGGGTTGTTCGCGGCCGCGGCCGCCGTCAAGGCCAAGGTCCCTGCCATTGTAATCGAGCGCAAGGCGAGAATCGGCTCGAAACTGCTGATGACTGCGAACGGCAGATGCAATTTCACAAAGGAGATTGCGCCCGAGCGCATGTTGCGCGACATAGGCGGCAAGGCGGCTGAATTCCTCCGCCCGGCTCTGACCGCATGCCCGCCGCAACGCATCGCCGCGTTCTTCAGGTCGCATGGCGTGAAAACGAAGCGCATGATGGATGGGCGCCTCTTCCCCGCGAGCGAACGCGCCGCGGATATCGTGCACGTCTTCGGCGATTTGCTGCGAGAAGAGCAAGTGCCGCTTCTCGTCAACTCGCCCGTCACAGGTCTCCAGCGCGTCAAGAACGGCTTTATCGTAGGGATGGAGAACTTCACCCTGTGGGCGAAGAACGTGCTTGTCGCAACGGGGGGAGCATCGTTCCCGAAAACAGGCAGCGTGGGCGACGGACAGAAATTCGCGGCCGGTATGGGGCATTCAATCGAACCGTTGCGCGCCGGCCTGACAGGATATTCGACTCGCGACCCTCGCGTAACGTCTCTCGCGCCGCGCCGTTGCGAACGGGCCGCCGCCGCCGTGTGCGTGGACGGCGAGACGGTCTTCCGCGCGGAAGGCGAGGTCGAGTTCGAGCCGTGGGGCGTCTCCGGCGCGGCGGTGTACAATTGCTCGCGCTACATCCAGCGCCGCAATCTCAAATCGTTCTCCCTGCGGCTCGAAACGCAATACGGCACGTTCGACTTGACCGGCCTCGCCATCCGCCCGCTCAAGGAGGCGATAGTCACGATAGGCGGCGTCACGCTGGATGAAATCGACCCCGCGACAATGATGTCGAAAAAGGTCGAAGGCTTGTATTTCGCGGGCGAGGTGATGGATGTCGACGGCCCCACGGGCGGCTACAACATTTCAATCGCATTCGCAACCGCTGCCGCAGCCGTTAGCGCGGTCGCGGGAGGGTCGCGCTTGTCGCGACCGAAGTAGGAAGTAGGAGGCGGTCATTGCTTGGAAAATTCTGCAAGGAACGCGAGGAATTCGTCGAAGTCGTCCGGGGTGAAGACGCGTGCTCCGGATCCCTGCGATTCGATTTCGGCGAGGTTGTCGGCGTGGGTGGTGTCGAGGCGGTCGGGGTATTTGTAGCGGAGGTTGCGCCTCGGGCGTCCATGGTAGCGACAGATCAGCCGCGCACCCTGCGCATCCCAGGAATTGCCGGAGAACGCAAGCGAATCGCGGCAGTCGTTGAACATGCGCATGAGCGTGTCGGCGGAGCGTCCGAAGACGTTGGCGCGGACCGTGAAGCCATGCGTCCGGGCGGTCGTATCGTATAACATGAGGTGGGCTCCGTTCGGGTTCCATCGCTGCGCATGTCCCCAGCCCATGCCGGCGTTCGTGAAAATGTTTTCTTCGACGCATACATTCTCGGTGACGGCGGCGGCGCCTTGCTGCCAGTATTCATAGGAATATTCGCATTTGTCGACGGTGTTCGAGCGCCATGCGATGTTCCTCTGCACGGCTCCGTCGATGTTGGATTGGTTGGTGAGTCCTGCGTCCCAGCATTGGGAGATGTTGTTGCGCTCGACGAGGACGTCTTCGCACGGGCCCCAGAACTCGATGCCGTTGCCGTAGCGTACGCCGCGCCCGGCGTTGTCGAAGTAGAGATACCCGCCGCCGATCCATGATATGTCGCAGTTGCGGACCGTTATACGTTTGACGTCCCTGCCGCCAATGCCGTGTGCGGCGGAAAAACGCAACGCAAGGCCGTCGTAGACGACATCGTGCATATACGCTTCATCGATGCAGTGGATTTTCTCGGCGAGTTCCACGGCGGCCGAGATCGTCGCCGGGTTGTGCGCCGATTTGACAAATACGCAGAACGACTCTGGATCGCACCAGAAATCGCGTTCGGTGGCGAGTTCTGCGAGGGAGCCCTTTTTCACCCCGCAGCAGACCACGTCGCCGGCGGAGTCGAGAAAGAGGACGTTGCCGATATCGACGCCGGAGTGCGTCTCGGTCATCCATACGCCGGCGCGTCCCTCGACACGCCGCCAGTCGTCTTCTCTGCTTTTGTCCAGGCTGGGTTCGAGCACAGGGGAGGGGCCTTTGCCGAATGCGCCGTATACGATCGGGTGGCCAGGCTTGCCGGATCTCGGCTGGAGTTGCCCGCGCCACACTCCGCCGCGGCGGAAGAGCACCTTCGCGCCTGGTCGCGGCACCATCTCGTTGACCTCGTCGAGCGAAATCCACGGCTCTATCAGAATAACATCGTCGCACGTTTCGCGACCATACGCGGCCTCGGCCTCCGCTTGCGCGGTGGCGGCTGCGCGGCCGACGATGAACTTAATTATGCCGCCTTCCTCCACCCACGTGCCTTTTCGCTGCGAGGCGGCCGCCTCCGATACGCACAGCAAGGCCGTGCATGCGATTGCGATTTTCAGATTCACGATTTTCATGGCACGTGCGTTCCTTTCCTTGTCGCTAAGTTCTTTTGTGATGGCGGGTTGTCAGCTTGATGGCGGGCTGTCAGCCCGCCAACCCCGATATCACGATCCCATTGCGTGCAGACGGTACTCGCGCATCGCGAGGCCGAAGCGCTGCCGGAACAGGCGGGAGAGGTGCTTGGGGTCCTTGAAGCCGCACAACAGGCAGATGCGCGAGATGGAATATGTGGTCGAAACGAGCAGCCGCTTCACCTCGGCGAGGCGTCGTTCGACAATCGCATCGAGCACGGAGCGGCCCTCCACTTCGCGGAATCTGAGATCGATCAGTGCGCGGGATATGCCGAGATGCCGGGCGATGTCGTTGACGCGAATTCCGTTGCAGGCGTTCCGGTCGATGAACGCGAGTGCGCGATGGACGAGTTGCGCCGACGGCGAGAAGGGCTTGGAGGATTCCCTGACGACAATCGTCTTTGGCGGACACTTGACGGCTTTGGCCGCGTATGTCGCGTTGGCGCGGCCTGCCATCATTCTCGAAAGTCTCTCGGCCGCGCGGAAGCCCACCTGCTCGTGGTCCGGGAGGATGCTGGTCAGGGTGGGTACGGTGAAGTCGCAGATGACACGATCGTTGTCGACTCCGATCACCGCGACCTGCTGAGGCACGTTCAGCCCCAGGCGGCTGCAACACTCGAGCACCTGCGCCGCGCGCACGTCGTGGTCCGTCATCACCGCCGCAGGCTTTGGCAGCGCGAGCAACCAGCGCTCCAGGTTTTCGATATCGCCGGGCGAGCCTGTGGATTCGACGGGCCCGTCCGGTCCGTCGAGCGTCCGTGCGCGGAATCCCGCTTCGCGCAAGGCCCGGACAAAGCCGTTCTTGCGAAGATACGACCACGGCAGGTCGCGGTATGAAGCGGCGAAGCCGTAGGAGTTGACCGCGCCGAGCGAGAGGAGGTATTTCGCGCCAAGCGCGCCGATTCCCTCCTCGTCCATTCCGACGAACGATATGCCGTTCTTCCTCGCGGCGATGCGCGGGTCCGGAGCGCTCATGACGACCATCGGAATGTCGAGCGCGGCGAATGCGTCGGCGACATCCTGCGTCAATCCGATTTCGCTTGTCAATATCCCGCTGTAGCCTTGCGAGGCGAACGCGGCGACCTTTTCGCTGGTGAGCATGTCCGGCATGTTGTCCATGTGGACGCTGCAGTACGGGTCGGTGCGTGCATATTGCAACGCGCCCTGCAGCAATTCTCTGCCGGAACCGTTCGTCCTCACAATGAGCAGAACTTTGTTTCTATTAGCAGGCGCTTCCATACGCGCATGATTATAGCATATTTCTCCATTGTTGGGAAGGGAGGAAAATTCTCGATTCCCGATTTTCGATTTTCGATTTCCGATTTTTATCTCCCGCAGAGAGCTTGAGAGTTCGCAGAGAACTTTTCAATTTTATGTTTGACACACGGATTTGTTCGCGTATATAAGCCGTTCACGATGCGAAGGCCGTCAGGCCTGGCCAAATCCGTTTGTTTTAACAAACCGGAAATCGAAAATCGAAAAACCTCTTTATTGAAAATGCGATATTTGTTTTATGGATAGCACCACCGTGAAATGCTTGACGATACGCTGTATCCATGCTATAATCTGCGGCGTGATGAGGAAAGTGCATATATCACCGGCGGCAGTACTCGCGGTCGTCGCATGCGCAGGAGCGCAGGCGTTGGCGTCCTGGAATTTCACAGTGCGCTCCGGCGAGGCTCGCACCATCGACCTTGGAGCGCAGACGGTAGGGGGCTACGCGGTGTTCGACGTCGTAGAGCGATCCGGCGAGTGCCTGCTCACTATTGAATACGCCTGCCATCCCGACGGGCTCACGGGCAAGGGAGACTTCCAGCGCGAGACGGCCGCGAGATACCTCGGCGAGCAGTTCGACCTGCCCGTCCTCCCAGGCAACATCAACCGCCACGAGATATACCGCATCTGCCGCACGGGGAGGTTCGTCGCGCCGCTCATCCAGGGACAGGAGCGCTATGCGCGTTTCCACGTCGAGCCCGAAGGCGCGTCGGTGGCGATAGAGAATTTCGCAATTTCGAACGCGGAAGTTTTCGCCGCCGAGCCGCTTGCCGGTTCGTTCCGTTGCAGCGACGAGCGGCTGAACAAACTTTGGGACGCGAGCGTGTGGACATGCCGCCTTGCATCGTTCCCCAACCATGACGCGTGGAAATGCGCGGGCGGACGCCTTATGCCGCGCAAGCTCGAAAAGGGTTCGCCGGAGGGCTGGTGCCTCGAAACCGCGCCGGCGGATGGAACGCTCGAAATCGTGTACGAGTTCGACGCGAATCCGCATTTCCCCGCAGGTCGCTTCACCGTTCTCGCCGGAAACAGGCGCGTTGAAGTCGTGCAGGATTCAACGAACGAACTCAAGCGGCTTTCGGTGCCGGTGCGCCTGGGCGAGCGGTTCGGTTTCGCTGTCGAGAAGGAGTCCTGGCCGATGATAGAGAGCGTAGAGTTGAAATCGCAAGACGGCGAAACTCTGTTCCGTGACGACTTCGACGGCTCGCTTGCGAGGTGGGCTTTCACCCGCACCCGCTCCTTCATCGCCGACGGCGCCAAGCGCGACCGCCTCCTCTGGAGCGGCGACCTCTGGTGGGCCGAGCGCAACATCTTCCACGCCTTCGCTCCGGACGTCCCGTACATGCGCGACTCGATTTTCATGATGGCCGAGAACCAAACTCCCGAGGGCTACATACAGGCATGCCCGTATCCCGAGAACCACGTGAAACTCAAATCGCTCGAACTCGGGCCTTGGGAGTCCGATGAATTCGCCGCATGGTTCGTGCCTGTCGTATGGGACTATCTCCTCTACACAGGCGACGCGCGGACTGTGCGCGAGGTATATCCCGCCGTGAAGAGGCTGATGGCGTACTTGATGTCGAACCGCGAGCCGGACGGTCTATACCGCATGCGTCCCGGTTTTTCAAAGTCGATCGGCGGCGACCGCCTTGGCGCTACGGACCATGTCACATACATGAATATCCTTCTTTGGATGTGCTACCGCGACTCCGCGCGCATCTCGGATGAACTCGGCGAGGTCGAGGGCGACGCATGGCGGCGCGAAGGCGAAGCGCTTGCGCGGACAATACGCGCGAAACTATGGGACGCAGAGAAGTCGTTCTTCACCGTATCGCTGGAAGATCGCGACTTCCGTATACTCGACAACGCCTTCGCAATCGGCACTGGATTTGCGACGCCCGAGGAGGCGAAGGCGCTCGTGTCGCGCCTGACGCGGATCGGCGTCGGGAAAATCCAGGCGCTCATAATGCGCGGCAAGTTCGAATACGGCTACGGTTCCTCCGCTCTGGCCACGTTCGAACGCTCCAATTGGTTGAAGGTGCTGGAGGACGACTGGCCCGGTGCGCATTGCACCACTGAATGCATGTTCATGATGACGAAGTCGTGGTGGGACGAGTCGCACCCGGATACCGCCATGGCTGGACAGCTCTCCGATTACGTCCTCGGGCTGCGGCCCGTAGAGCCCGGCTATCGCCGCTGGACGTTCAACCCGCACCCGGGCGAGCTCGATTTCGCCGAGGGCTGCGTCCCCACGCCGCGCGGGCCGATTGAAGTGCGATGGGAACGTGCGGGAGACTCGCTCAAGTGCCGGATAAAGGAGCCGGGGGAACCCGCGCGCGAATTCATGCAGGCGATTCAGGAGGAGCCCGATTTCTCCGACGCCATGGCGCTGAAGGATGGCGTTCTCGAGATTTTCGACTGCTTCTCCGATACGTCCACGCGGCCCGACTCCTACGCAGAACTCGTTTTCGATATTTCCAAGACCGCCGCATTGCGCGAGATAATCTTGGAACCCACGGACAACGACGTCGGCTGGCCAGGCAATCTGAAAGTCGAAACTTCCGAAGACCGCAAGCGCTGGACGACGCTGCGCGAATTCGACGAGTTGCCGCGCCGCACGACGACCATCGATGCGCGTACCGTAGTCGGCGCGACACGCGCGCGCTACATCCGCATTTCATCGACGCGCCTCGGCCGCGCATGGCTTGTCAAAAATTTCAATATGCAATTCGGCAAAGTAACCGTCCGTTTCGAGTAGTGCATGCGATTGAAAAATCGAAGAATCGAAAATTGCAAATCGTGAATTCTAAACCGTAAAATTCTCACGCGAAAGGGCAACACCATGAAAAAACATATCATGCGTTTCATGTGCTTCGTCATATGCGCTCTTGCGGCGGCGGCAAGTTTTGCGCGCACGGTAGGTGTCGCGTCTAGGGCGGATTCCGCTCTCACGCTCGCGTTCGGCGACGCCGACGGCAACGCCTACACTCTCGCCTGGGGCTACGGCGCGAGCGACGGCGGCGCTGTCACCAACGCATGGGATGCGTTTGAAATCCTTGAAACCGTTGCCGCGGACGCGGTCACGACAAGCGTGACCCTACCCGCAGGCTGGGGCGATACGGTGAAATCCCTCCGCTTCTTCCTCCTCGAACCGGAAACGCGCCCCTACGCCACGCGCCTCGAATACATCGAGTCCACCGGCACGCAGTGGATTGACACGCAAGTGCGCGGCAAGGTCGGCGTCGAGGTGGAAATCGACGTCGCCTGCGTGACGATGGGCGACAACACGATTCTCGGATGCCGCAAGGACACTGGCAACACTCGTTTCTTCGCGGTCCACTGGGCAAACAGTAAATGGGGCTATGGTCTGGAGACGTTCGCCTACTGGTCGCCATCCGCCGATATCACGACCGGCACGCGATACACCGTCCGCAACACGATCAAGAGCGGCGAACAGTCGAGCTATGTCAACAATACGCAGAAGGGGACGATCGGCACGAAATCGAGTTCGCTCGATACGGGGCTTGACATGTATCTTTTCGCGGCGAATATGTATGGCTCTGCGGGGCAGCAGGCCAAGGCGCGCATTTATTCGGCGAAGATCTGGCTCGACGGCGAGCTGAAGCGCGACTTTGTTCCGTGCAGGGATTCAAACGGCGTTGCGTGCCTGTGGGACGATGAATCCAAGTCGTATTTCTACAACGGCGGCAGCGGCTCGTTCACGGCCGGTGCGGAGATTCCGCTCGGTATGTCAGTCGCGACAGTGTCGGCGGCCCACAACTGGGTTTCCGCCAACACGCTCGTCGTCGAGGCCGGTGCGCCCACCTCCGTCATGTCCGATGCCTCCTACGACGCGGTGCTGCTGCGCGATACGCTCGCGATCAATGGCGGGACGCTCACCACGCCATCCATCGTAATCGACGGCGCGGCCGGTTGCCTCGACGTCGACGGCGGCACGCTTTCGTCCGCGGCGCGGCTTTCGCTTTCGCCCGACCTTGAAACCGAGAACGAGTACGCGACAGTCCTTGCGCTGCGTCAAGGCAGAACTGTTCTCCAATGCGCGACGAATGCCAATGCCGCCGTCGCCACCCGCATCCACTTCCTAGGCGGCTCGCTCGGCTGCACGTCGTTCTCCGGAACGCCGCTCTGCTCCGCAAACGGCGGCAAGTGGATTCTCGAAGGAACGGCCACATCCCCTATTCGTTTCGGGCCGCTTGGACTTCAGCGCATGAGCTGGCTCACGGGCGACGGCTCCATCGAAACACGCGGGCCGTGCGACGTCGTTATCGACTCCTCCGACTACAACGCCGAAAATGATTGGCGCGGCACCGTTTACCTCAATACGCGCAATACGACGTGGAATCACACGGGCAGCCTTGTCCTTTCCAACGCTGTCAATGTCATCTGCCGCGCCGACGATTGCCTGCCGTCCGGGACGCAGACTGGCGGCATCGTCCTCAAGTGGATCAACCGCGCCGGCCCGCCCGCCCCCAGGCTCGACTTGAACGGCCACAGCGCAGCCGTGAACGGCATCGACGGCTCTGCTGGCGGCGTCGTCACGAACTCATCGTCCACCGTCGCCACGCTCCGCATCGGCGAGGGCGATACGATCGGCTCCATCACGAACCTCGTCCTCTCCAGCGGCAACATCGCGCTCGTGAAACGCGGCGCGGAAACGAACATTGTCGCCCTGGGCGCGTCCGACCTTGCTTCGCTTTCCGTAGAAGCCGGGACGCTCGTCGTGACTGGCGACGCGGGGACGCATCTTGTCGCCGCGTCCGTCACCGTCGCCGATGGCGCGACGCTCGTGATCGACGGTACCGTCATCAGCGCCGGCGCGCTATCTGGGGAGGGAACGATTGAGAAAATCAATGGCGGCGACGTCGAGATCACCTTCGGCGACAATGGCACGGCGGACACGGTCGTCTATGACGATCCGGAACTGCCGGAAGGCAATGCATTCGTCAAGGTTGGCTCGAACCGTGCCATTATCCAGACCGCTACTGCCATCGACACCGACATCGATGTGCGCGGCGGTTCGCTCGTCTTCTCCGGACGTACCTGTACGAACGAGTGGTATCGCTTTAAGTTCAACGGCTCGCAATACGGTCAATATAACCAAATCGCGATTGGCGATTTGCAAATCTATTCCGACACGGATGGGAACGAAAACGTCGCGCTGGGCATCGGCGCAAACGGCAACGTCCTCGCGAACGGGACCTCCCCCGCGACGCTTGAGAGGGGGCAGTGCGTGGCGCACTTCGCGACCACCGCCACCGTCCCGTCCGGCAACCAAGCTGACCTCTGGGATTTGCGCAACGCGTTCGATGGCGACGCCTACAAAGCCGTCCTCTCGGCGAGCACCTACTATATCTACAACAACGCTTCTCAGACGTGGGTGGCATTCCGCATGGCAGAGGGGAAGAACCGCGTCCAGTCGTACCTGCCGGTCAAGGCGAGCGGGCTGACGTGGTACTGGCATCCAAGCGCATGGCTGTTCGAGACGAGCGTCGACGGTGATAACTGGCAAACGCTGGATGTGCAGACAGGCGCGATTTCCTCCAGCGGCTACGGCTCGACGCCGTTCGTGCTCAAGGGCTTCCTCGCCGACGGCGCGGCAGGCTTCGATCCGACGGCGGATGTGAAGGTTGCGGCGGGCGCGACGCTCGATGTCACCGGAGTCGCGGGCGGCCAGACGCTCTCGCATCTCACGGTCGACTGGACGGAAGGCGGCGGCACGATCCGCGGCGGCACCATCGCCGCGAATGGCGTCCTCAATCTCGTCGGCGTCTCTGCCGACGCAGACTTGCGCTACGCAATAG
This sequence comes from Verrucomicrobia bacterium UBA3761, assembly GCA_002371135.1. GTDB lineage: Bacteria > Verrucomicrobiota > Kiritimatiellia > RFP12 > UBA1067 > UBA1067. Next base: position 102,627 of record DFGB01000001.1, read on the forward strand.
TGCCGCTCACGCTCGACCTCGCCGGGGATGCCGAGAACTTCAGGACCTGGACTGTCGCGATTGACGGCGTCGCCGACGGACGCTACGCGCTCCGCATGACCGGCGACGGCCTCATCCTCGACAGGAAGGGCTTCTTCATCATGGTGAGGTAGTCACAAGTCCTAAGTCCTGAGTCCTAAGTCCTGGGTCCTCTAGAAGCTCTAGAAGAAATGAAAAATTGCAAAACAGCAATTTGTGCGTTGGTCGCGGCGGCGGTCGTGTTCGCCGGTGCGGCGATGGCGGAGCCGTTGGCGCTCGATTGGCGGCTCTCGGGCGCGGCGACGCTCAAGGACGGTGTTCTCGTCGTCGATGCGCCGCCGGAGGCGCCAGGCGGCGGCGCTACAGCGCACTTCGATTTGCGCCCTTGGAGAGGCAAGTCGTTCGTGCTGAAAGTCCGCGCTTCCATGCAGGGCGTCGCGCGTCCAAAGAATCATTGGGAAGGGCTCAAGTTCCAGTTTTCAATCTACGACCGCCTCATCCGCAGAAAATCGCACCCGGAGAGCATCCGCCAGCGCTTCGGAGACATGCCGGAGACGACCTTGGAACTTCGATACGACGCCGCCGTGCACGATGCGGACGATGCCAAGCTCTTCCTCGGCCTCCAGAAAGCCTCCGGCAAGGCCCGTTTCGACTTGCGCACGCTGACGATCGAAGAGACGCCCTCCGCATTTACAATAACGAACAAAAATTGGAAAGCCCGCTATCGAGTTCCCAAAGCCGCACCCATGCGCGGCGTGATGTCGCCCGGCGGCGATATGACTGAGGATGACTTCGCGACGCTCCGCGACTGGGGCGCGAATCTCCTCAGATTCCAGATGACGCATTGCCCGGCGGAGGCGGTGACGAACGTCCCCGCGTGGCGAGCGTGGCTCAAGGGCAGGCTCAGGCACCTTGATTCGTTCATCCTCCCCATGGCGGAGAAGCACGGCATCAAAGTGGTCGTCGACCTGCACAACGCGCCGGGCGGACGCGACGGACACGACTGGCGGCTCTTCGACGACGACGAATACTTCGACGCGCTCGTGGACGCCTGGCGCCAAATCGCGCGCCATTATAAAGGCGACAAGCGCATCTACGGCTACGACTTCGCGAACGAGCCGTTCCAGACGCGGCCGCACAAGCGCGACTACTGGCAGGTGCAGGACGTCTGCGCGAGGGCGGTGCGCGAGATCGATCCCTCCGCTGTCGTCATCGTCGAATCGAACCACATGGACGCGCCCTATGCGTTTTCGTATCTTTCGCCGCTCGCAATGGACGACGTTGTCTACTCCGTCCACATGTACGATCCGGGCACATACACGCATCAGGGCGTCCATCCGGGCGACCCGCTCGGCCAGACGTATCCCGGCACGCTCGGCGACGGCGAAACGCTCGACAAGGAATACCTGCGCGCCCAGCTCGCACCCGTGCGCGAATTCCAATTGAAGCATGGCGCGCGCATCCTCGTCGGCGAGTTTTCGGCCATCTGCTGGGCGGAGGGGGCCGACGGCTACATCCGCGACTGCATCGAACTTTTCGAGGAATACGGCTGGGACTGGTGCTACCACGCCTTCCGCGAATGGCGCGCCTGGAGCGTCGAACACGAGGGGCCTGACCGCGACCACCTTGTTCCCTCCCCCGACAACCCGCGCAAGCGCGCGCTGCTGAAGGGATTTTTGAAATGTGAAAATGTGAAAATGTGAAAATGTGAAAATGTTGCCAACACCAATACCCAATTCCAATTGATTTCAAGCATTCCTTTTTTATTGCTCCGGCAAATAATATGATGGATTTTAACACAGAGGCACAGAGATTCACAGAGGTCTGATAGAAAAGTCGAAAAATTCTCTGTGCAACTCTGTGACTCTGAGCCTCTGTGTTAAAAAGGAAGGCTCGAACGAATAATCTCGAAATCGAAAATCGAAAATCTCACTCTTATCTCTCCTGTTCTCCATGCTAAAAATCGAAACGTCTTCACACGAAAGGACAACACCATGAAAAAACATATATTGCGTTTCATGTGCTTCGTCATATGCGCGCTCTGCGCCATGACGGCAAGCGCAGAGCGTACGGTCGCGATTACCTCCGTGTCGGACTCCAGCGTCACGCTCGCCTTCAGCGCGAGCGATGGCGTCGCCTACACGCTCGCCTGGGGCTACGGAGCGAGCGACGGCGGCTCCGCCACCAACGCCTGGGATTCATTCGCGATTCTCGGCACCGTTGCGGCGAATGCCACAACGCAGACCGTAGCTCTCCCGTCGGGCTGGGGCGATACCGTCTCGCACCTCCGCTTCTTCCTCATTGAGTCTGCCTCTCCGGCGACGCCCTATGCAAAGCGGCTAGAATACATTGCTTCGGCCGGCGATGCGTGGATAAACACCGGCATCAAGGGTAAGGTCGGCATCACGGCGGAGGTTGATTTCTCCTGCACGACAGACGCCGATGCGACGGTTCTCGGCAGCCGCAAGGGCAACGACCGCTTCTTCCCGGTCCACTGGAACTGGAAGAAGATTGTTCGCGTCCTCGGTTCATGGGACGAGACTAAGTCCGCGACTGCAGCGCTGAACACGCGCTACCTCGCCCGAGCCACTCTCGCAAACGGCACACAGTCGCTCCACGTGGATGGTGTGAACATTCCCGCCGCCGCAGGCACTGCTTCGAGTTCCATCGCGACGACTTGCGACATGTATCTCTTCGCCGCGAACATCGATGGAACCGCAAAGCAAAATTTTTCCGGCAGGATCTACTCTGTGAGGATATGGAGCGGGGACACGCTAGTGCGCGACTTCGTGCCGTGCGAGGATGAAAATGGCGAGGCGTGCCTATACGATTTCGTCGCGGGAAATTATTTCCGCAATATCGGAACGGGCTCGTTCACGAAGGGGGATGCGGTGGCGACAGCCCCGCGCGTGATGGCGGTGAGCGCGGCGCTTGCCGCTTTGGATTCGACATTCGGCCGTTCCGTTTCCGTCGATTCCATCACGGGTGGCAACGCGACGCTTTCCTTCGGCGCGATCGACGGCAACGCCTACACGCTCGCCTGGGGCTACGGAGACAATGACGGAGGAGCAAACACCAACGACTGGGATGTGTTTGAGACCCTCGGCACCGTCGCGGCGGACGCGGTCACGACAAGCGTGACGCTCCCTGCCGGGTTCGGTAGTTCCGTTTCGCACCTGCGCTTCTTCCTGCTTGCACCCGAGGCGCAGCCGTTCTCGAAACGCCTTGCCTACATCCAGTCGTCCGGCTCGCAGTGGATCGACACTGGTATTCAAGGAAAGATGGGAGTCGCGGCGGAACTCGACGTCGAACCCGTATTGATGGGCGACAACACCGTCCTCGGTTCTCGCACGGACTCTGGCGACACACGTTTCTATCTCGTTCACTGGAACTCCTCGGACCTGCTCGGCGCCATCGGCGGCGGCAGTTATGGCGTCAAGAAGGGCTACTGGTATTGGACGGGCAAGAACACCATTGTTCCGACCGGAACGCGACGTCTCGTGCGCTCCGTCTTCGAGAGCGGCAACCAGACCGTCGCGCTCGACGGCACGGAAATCGCGGCTTCGACCTACCGCAGCTCGTTCGATTCCGGAAACACGATGTATCTTTTCGCCAACCACAATGGCTCGTCCGCTTCTTATGGCTCTTCGGCGAAACTCTACGGCGCGAAGATATGGGAAGGTGAAACGCTCGTTCGAGACTTCGTGCCCTGCGAGAACGAAAGTGAAGTCGCATGTCTCTACGACCGTGTTTCCGGCTCGTACTTCACCGCTGGAGCCGGGACGTTCACGAAGGGCGGCGAAGTCGCCGCCGGTCTCGCCGTTGTCGCCGCAACGGCGTCCATCTCAGCCGCCGACTATGGCGAGCCGGACGAATACCTCGACTACATCGAGGCGACGGGCGAGCAGTACATCGACACCGGTGTGAACGCCGAGACGGGCCTCAAGGTCCGTGCGGACTTCTCGTGGGAGGGGACGATCGACAACAACACGGACTGGGGCCTCGTCGGCGCCCGCAAGGGCAACGACCGCATGCTGATGGTCCACATGTACAGGACAATGCCTTTCGTGGGATATGGCACGAACTCGCGGTGCAATCCTGCGAACGCATCCCACTACACGAGCGGGACGCGAGTTGAAGTCGTGGCCGATTTCTCCGCCGTCTCTTCGTTGGAGTTCTACCAGAACGGGAACAAGACTTTCGGAGCGAGCGAACCCGCCGACACGTCCATGACACCATTCGCCGAGCAAGGCGCGGTGGATCTTTGCATCCCGCTCTACCTCTTCGCCTACAACGACGCCGGCACGGCAACGGGCAAGGCCAAGGCGAAGCTCCACGAGCTCAAGATACTGCGCGCTGACGGCAATGGCGGCTTTGATTTGGTGCGCCACTATCTTCCCGCGCGGAAGGGCGGCATCGCGGGTCTCTACGACAAGGCGACGGGCAGGTTCTACGGTTCTGCGACGTCGACGCCGTTTGAAGCGCCATCGGTCGCGCTGCCGCGCCCCGTGAAGACGCTCGCGTGGGTTCAGTCCGACGGCGATGACGGAAGCCGCCGCCTCTGGCTCGATACAGGTGTCATTGCCAAGAGCGGCATCCGGAGCGATATCGATTTCACGCTCAAAGACACGCCGACCGCCACCAACGAGCGCGGCATTCTGACCGCGCGAGGGGCGGCCAATTCTAACACCCGCTTCTACCTGGCCTACCACTACCACGGAAACTTCATCTACGGCTACAAGACTTTCTTTGATTCCTCCGTCGCCGCAACGAAAGACGGGCGTTACCGTATTGTCGGTGCACTCGACGAAGGAGCGCAGTCAGTGAAGGTGAACGACGCGGAACTCAATTCCGGGGCCTCTACGTCAACAGGCTACCTCAACGCCACGAACACGCTTGCGCTCTTCTGCTACCGCGACTCGACCGGTACGAGCTACCACTCGGCGATCCGGCTGTATTCTCTCAAACTGTGGGACGGCGACGAGGCGCTGCGCGACTATGTGCCATGCCTTGCGGACAACGGTAAGGCCGGCCTTTACGACCGCGTTACGGAGCGCGTCTTCTTCCCGGTCGCAAAAAATGCCGGCGCGACATCGGCGTTCTATCTCGACTCGGAAGTCGGCGTTGCCGAGACTGAGACCGTTTCTGCGATTACGGTCGATTGGACGAATGGTGCGATCCTGCTGGGCGCTCAGATCGCCGCGAACGGTGTTCTCGACCTTGTGAATGTCCCGGCCGACGCGAAACTCGGCGGCGCGACGATTCCCGTGACGCTCCACCAGACGACCGATGCCGCGAACTTCGCCTCCTGGACCGTCCGCGTGAACGGCGAGGCGACCGATTACAAGCTCTACTGGAACGGCAACAGTCTGCGTATCCCAGCCGGCTGCCTAATCATGGTGTTCTAGTTTAGCATGAAGAATAGGAGAGGCAGGAGAGTGCACAGTTGCAACACCAAGGAGGCGCGGCTTCAGCCGCGCATTCATGCGTGATTTGCGCGGCTGAAGCCGCGCCTCCTTGGCGCCAGGGCGTCCCGTTCAACCTTTCAACTTTTCAACTTTTCAACCTTTCAACTTACATGAAATGCCTCAAACCATTACTGATAACGTTGCTTGTTTTTGCCGTGCGCCTTGCGTTCGCCGCAGTGGAGATGCCGGCACTCTCATGGACGCCGTCAAACAACAAGGTCGCCATTTCGGGTGATATCGCCACGGTCGCGCTCCCCGGCTCGACGAAGCAGTCGGGCTATGTCCGCACAACGTTCGATATGTCGGCGTTCGCCGGCAAGGCGTTCGAGCTCACCGTCAACGCCCGGCTCTCCGGCGTCGCCGGCGCGACGTATTCCTGGGAAGGCCTCAAGTTCCAATTTTCCTTCCGCGACGAATTGCGCGGCAAGGACAACAACATCGACGGCGCCCTGCCGCAAAAGACCGGCACGACCGACGGCTGGATCACCCTTACGCTCCGCTTCGATCCGAGCCGCTTCCGCGCGACAAGCGCGACGCTCGCGCTTGGCATTCAGCAGGCCTACGGCACCGCCATCTTCGACCTTTCGACACTTGCCATCCGCGAAACGCCCGCTGTCTGCGAGCCGGTCAACGAGAACTACATCGTCGCCTATCCGGCAGACGTCGCCGCCTTGCCGCCACTGCGCGGCGTCATGTCCCCCACGGGCGACATGAACGAGGGCGATTTCCGCACGCTCCACGACTGGGGCGCGACGCTTCTCCGCTTCGAGATGGCAAACTGCCCGCCCGAGGTCATCGCGAACATCCCAGCCTACATCTCGTGGATCCGCGGCCGCCTCGACCACCTCGAAAACGTCATTCTCCCCTGCGCGGAGAAATACGGCATCAAGATCATCGTCGATATGCACAACACGATAGGCGGAAGAGTCGGCGGATATTCCGATTTCGCGCTCTTCGACGATGACGATTTCTACGACACGTGGCTCGACCTCTGGCGCGAGATTGCAATGCGCTTCAAGGGCGACAAGAACATCTACGGCTACGACCTTTGCAACGAGCCGAACCAGACCGCCGCGCACAAACGCAACTACTGGCAGATTCAGCAGGCCGCGACCGAGGCGATACGCGAAATCGACCCCGATGCGACGATCGTCATGGAGGCGAACGCCGCCGATGCGCCGGACGCTTTCTACTACCTCTCGCCGCTATCGGCGGACAACGTCGTCTACCAGGTCCACATGTACGAGCCGGGGACTTACACGCATCAGGGACTCGATGGCAATCCCACAGGCCAGACGTACCCCGGCACGCTCCCGAACGGCAGCGCGTTCGACAAGGCATGGCTCTACGAGCAGCTCGCCCCCGTCCGGGCATTTCAATTGAAGCACAACGCCCGCATCCTCGTCGGCGAGTTTTCCGCCATCTGCTGGGCGCCCCAAGCGGAAGATTATCTCAAGGATTTGACTGACATCTTCAACGAATACGGGTGGGACTGGTGCTATATGGCGTTCCGGGCGTGGGGCGGTTGGAGTCTCGAGCATCAGGAGCGGACTGCAGGCGAAGCGACGCTCTGGGATTTCACACAATCGCCTGACAATCCGCGCAAGGCGGCGATTCTCGCGGCTTTCGCCGACGGCGCCCAGGCGGAGGCCGTCACGGATTATTTGCGGCTTGAGAGCGGGAGCAGCAAGACGTTGAACAACATTACGAATGACAATCCCGCATCAATCCAGCGCATCGTTTTCGCGGGCGGTTCGCTCCGCGGCACATCATTCGACGGGCATCCGCTCTGCACGGCAAATGGAGCGAGGTGGCTGCTTGAAAGCGAAAGCGGCGCGCCAATCTTGATTGGCGATATCGGCGTCCAGCGTTTTCATTGGCATACGGGCGACGGCTTCATCGAGACGCGCGGCAATGCCGATATCGTCCTCTACACCACCTCGTATGATTCCACCTATGGATGCGGCATTGTCTGGTTCGATGATGCACGCACCGCCTGGGACCACACGGGAGATTTCGTCCTCTCCAACGCCGTCAAGGTCGTCTGCCGCGCCGACGACTGCCTCCCGCACGGGAATGACACCGGCGGCATCCGCATGTCGTGGGTCAACCGAAGAGTGCCGGCGCCCATCCTCGATCTGTGCGGACACCGCATCGCCGTGAACGAGCTCAATGCCGTCGGAGGGGGGATCGTCACCAACTCCGTCTCTGCGTGCGCCACGCTGCGCCTGGGAGAGAACGACCTCGGTGGCATGGTTTCACTGGGCTCGTCGCAGGACTGTCGCAACATCGACATCGAGAAGACAGGTGCCGGCCAGAACGGTCTGGACGTCGGCTCCTCGTCCTTCGGCAACGTGCGGATTGACGGCGGGCGCTTCCTCGTGCGTGGCGCCGAGAGCGACACCGTTTCCGTCGATGCCCTCTTCCTCGCCTCCAACGCGACGCTCATCGTCAAAAACTCCACGTTCCACGCCATGTCGTTCAACCGCAGCGGCAAAATTGAATTGCAGGGCACAGGCCAAATCCTCTATGACACGCTCGTCGTGGAGAAGGGTGCCCCGCTCGCGCTCGACGCCGCCGAAACGTGCGCCGCAGTCCGCCTGCGCGACACTTTGACGCTCGCATCCGGCGGTTCGCTCGTATCCGGAACCGCCGTCGTCGTCGATGGTCCTGGCGGTGGCCTCGTCATGGAAGGGGGTAGCATTCCCTCGACCGCCCGGCTTTCGCTCGCGGTCGGGCTGGAAAGCAATGCAGAATATGCGACCGTCCTCGACCTCCGCTCCGGCGCCACGACGCTCCAGTGCGCCACAAATGCAAATCCAGCGCTCGCCGCGCGAATCCTCTTCTCCGGCGGAACCTTGCGCGGCACGTCGTTTTCCGGGACGCCGCTTTGCGCCGCGAACGGCGGCAAGTGGATTCTCGAAGGCGGAGACGGCTGCGACACTGTCATCGGCGAGCTCGGCCTCCAGCGCATATCGTGGCTCGCAGGTGAAGGGGGGATCGAGACGCGCGGCGATTGCGACGTCGTCATCTACGACAACCAGTACAACGCCGATAACGACTATCGCGGCACGATCTATTTCAACACATCCGACACAACCTGGAATCATTCCGGCGACCTCGTTCTCTCAAATGCAGTGCGCGCGATCTGCCGCGCCGACGATTGTCTCCCTGCCGGACCGCAGACGGGAATCGTGCGGCTCAAAAGCTGCAATCCATCCATCCCCGCTCCTGTTCTTGATTTGAACGGCCGCACCATCGCCGTGAACGGTATTGACGTTGCAGAAGGCGGCATCGTCACCAACTCTGCCAATTTGACGGCGACGCTCCGCATTGGCGAGAACGAGTTGGACGGAGAAGTCGCTCTGCCGCCGCTTGCCGGCGCGAACATCGCGCTTGTGAAGCGTGGAGGCGGAACGAACGCCGTTTCTCTCGCATCCGCCTCGTTGCCGGAACTGCGCATTGAAGAAGGAACTCTCATCCTGTTAGGCGCGAGCGGCGATGCATCGAGGGTCGGTTCGCTCTCTGTCGTCGAAGGGGCGAGGCTTGTCCTTGACGGCGTTTCGCTGACTGCAGAACATCTGGCCGTGACCGGAGCGGTAGAGTCGGTCGGCTCGGGCGGGCTTGATTTTGCTCGCAATCCATGGTTCTTTGCAGACGGCGCCACGGGCAGCGTTCGCGGAGGTGGCTGGGATGAAACTCCGCCGCGTAAAGACGGCGCATACATGGTAGACGGCCAGACTGCGACGTTCGCGGCCCGCGAGTCGCGAAGGGTGTATCCTCGTGTGGAACTTGCGATTGCGCAGGACGAGGCATGGCCTGCGGAGATGCTGGGCGTTTTGCTGCAAACCGCCGTCGACCAAGGCGTCAAGGCCGCAGTGGTGGCGGCACTTGACGGCGAGGGCTCGGCTTGCTGGCATGGAATGGCGCTCGCCGGGGGCGTTCCGAAGCTGGTCGAGCTTCACGGCGCATCGCCTGCAACCGGGGAAATGCGACGTATCGCGGTGGAGTTCGATTTTACAAACTCTTCGCCGCTCGTGTCGTATCTTGCCGAGGGCAGTGGCGGCGAACTTGTCCGGCTTGCCGATCCATCCGGCAAAACGTGGCTCCCCATGTGCGGCTCCGTCGACTCGGGACTTGAGGGACGCGTCGTCCTTTCCGGCTCTGCCGCGCTCGGGAATTTGACCGGCACGTCGGCTGAACCGCAAAGCGCGCTTTCTCCGGTCAAAGGCTTTTTCATGATAGTCAGATGAGGCGACAGATGAACAAATATCTCTTGTATATATCGCTCGCCGCGTCGGTCGGCGGTTTTTTGTTTGGCTTCGACTCCGGTGTGATATCGGGGGCGGAAAAGGCCATTCAATCTGAATTCGGCTTGACGGCGTTCTGGCATGGGCTTGTTGTTTCCGTGGCGCTCGCGGGAACATTGTTCGGGGTGTTTCTGGCCGGACGGCCCAGCGACAGGTTCGGGCGGCGGCCGACATTGTGGGCGATGGCCGTGCTCTTTCTCGTATCTGCGCTCGGGTGCGCGTTCACGCCGGCAGGCGTCGCAGGTCCGCATGTGCTCGCATTCTTCCGCTTCGTCGGGGGACTGGCCATTGGCGGCGTATCGGTTGTAGTGCCGCTCTATATAGTCGAGGTGTCGCCGGGGAAGTGTCGCGGGCTGCTTGTGGGATTGAACCAGCTCAATATCGTATTTGGCATTTTGATTTCGTATGTATCGAACTACATCGTGGCGCGTTTCATGCCGGACGCCGGGCCGAAGCTCGTCTGGCGCGTAATGCTGGGCGTGGAATGCCTGCCGGTATTCCTCTTCATGGCGCTTCTGGCGACGATTCCCGAATCGCCGCGCTGGCTTGTGCGCGTGGGGCGCGCGGCGGATGCGCGCGGCGTTCTGGAGCGCATTGGCGCGGTCGACGCATCCGCTACGCTTGCCGACATCGCCGCATCGCTGAAGGCGGCGGCGAACGGCGTCGATGTGGCGCTTTTCCAGCGCCGGTATCTCAAGCCCATATTGCTCGCGTTTCTGATTGCGTTCTTCAACCAGGTCTCCGGCATCAATGCGATCAACTATTACGCGCCGCGGATTTTCGAGATGATTTTCGGCGAAGGGTCGTCGTTGGCGGCGCTCGCGGGAACGATGGGCATGGGGCTTGTGAACCTCGTGTTCACGGCGCTCGCGTTTGCGGTGATCGACAGGGTGGGACGCAAGGCGCTCCTCATCGCCGGTGCGCTCGCGATGATCGCCGCCCATTCGCTCGTCGCATGGCAGTTGTCCCTTCCCAGTCCCGATGCAAAACTCGCGGTGGCGGGCATATTCGGTTTCATCGCCGCTTTCGCGATGTCTTCCGGCGCGTGCCTTTGGGTCTATATTTCCGAGGTGTTCCCGAATGTCGTACGCGCGAAAGGGCAGGCGCTCGGGTGCTTCACGCACTGGTTCCTGTGCGCCATTATAAGCTGGACGTTCCCGATCGCGGCGGAACGGGCCGGAGCGTGGACGTTCGCGTTTTTCGCTTTCATGATGGCGATTCAGCTCGTCTGGGCGGTTTTCTTCATGCCCGAGACAAAAGGCGGAACAATTGAAGATATTGAAGAAAGGCTTGGAATATGACAGACAGGATCAAATCTTTGCTGGATAGGACGTTCGACAAGGAACAGAAGAAGTTCCGGCGCGATGTCGACTGGACGGCGCTCCTGGAGCGCTTTGTCGCCGAGGGTGCGAGCGATATCGTCCGCGCACGCAAGGGCCTTGAGGAAATGCTCAAGGCCGAGACGCCCGCCTTCATGGACGGCGAGCGCATCGCGTTCCTGCGCACCGTCAAGCAAATCCCAGAACTGCACACGGATGAAGAGATGAACGCTCGCCGCGCCGCCGGCGTCGCATTCGGCGAGAAGGGCGTCATCTTCAATCTGACGGCCGATTTTGCGCCGGCAATCCGCGACGGGCTCGGTGCGCGGCTCGATGAAATCGCCGCGCGCCTCGTCGCGTGCCGCGCCTCAGGCGATGCCGAAGGCGTGGAGTTTCTCGAGAACGCCGCGCTTTGCGTAGAAGCGGTCCTCGATCTCGCCGGGCGCTACAGGAAGGCGGCAGAGGAGGCGGGGCTCGCCGACATTGCCGCGACGCTCGTGCAAGTTCCGCTGAACGGCGCGCGCACGTTTCACGAGGCGTTGCAGTCGCTGCGCATTCTCCACTATGCGATGTGGTGCGAGGGAGAATACCATTGCGGGCTGGGGCGCATCGACCAGTATCTCTATCCATATTACGAAGCGGATGTCGAGGCCGGCAGGCTGACGCAAGAGACTGCGCTTGAGGAGCTAGAGGAGTTCTTCATCGCCTGCAATCGCGACAGCGACCTCTATATCGGCGTGCAGCAGGGCGACAACGGCCAGTCCGTCATGCTTGGCGGCCTGACGCGCGACGGAAACTCCGCCTTCAACGAACTTTCGCGCCTTTGCCTGAAGGCGTGCGGCGAGTTGAAACTCGTCGACCCGAAGATCAACATGCGCGTGGATAAATCGACGCCGCTGGAAATCTATCGTCTCGGCACGGAACTCACCAAAGAGGGACTCGGCTTCCCGCAATACGCGAACGACGATGTCGTAATCCCCGCGTTGCTGCGATGGGGCTACGAGCTCGAGGATGCGCGCGACTATTCCGTTGCCGCGTGCTGGGAGTTTCTGATTCCCGGATGCGGAATGGACATCAACAACATCGACGCGGTGAGTTTCGTCGGCGCGCTTGATGCGGCGCTGAGGAATGTCATGCCGTCGTCGTTCGACGACGTCAAACGCGCGTTCTTTGAGGAGATTCAGCGGCGAGCCGATGCGCTTGTCGAGAAATACCGCCATGTCGAGATCTTGCCGGGACCGTTCGTGTCGGTTATTTCAACAGGGTGCATTGAGAACGCCCGCGACCTCTCGAAGGGCGGGAAGTACAACAACTTCGGCATACACGGAACGGGTCTCGCCGTCGCAGTCGATTCGCTTGCGTCCGTAAGGGAACTCGTATTCGAGAAGCGGCTCGTTACGCTCCAGGAACTCGTCGCGCTTCTTGACACAGACTTTGCCGGACGGCCCGACATTCTCGCCGCCGCGAAAGCCGCGCCCAAGATGGGCAATGCCGACAGCAGGGCGGACGACCTCGCGAAGGAGCTTGTCCAATTCTGGGGCCATGCCTTCGATGGAAAGCGCAACGATCGCGGCGGCGTGTTCCGCCCGGGTACGGGGTCGGCGATGTACTACGTCTGGCATGCGCGGGAGGTGCCCGCTTCCGCCGACGGTCGGCTCAAAGGACAGCCGTTTTCCGCGAACTACGCGCCGAGTCTCGACGTGCCGGTCAAGGGTCCGGTGAGCGTCGTGAAGAGTTTTACGGAGCCCGATCTCGTGCCGGTCGCGAACGGCGGTCCGCTTACGATCGAAATCCACGATTCTGCTTTCTTGCAGCCGGACGGCGTAGACAAGGTGGCGCAGCTTGTGAAATATTTCATCGAACGAGGCGGCCACCAGATGCAGATCAACACCATCAACCGTCTTACGCTTCTCGATGCCCAAGCGCACCCGGAGCTCCACCGCCATCTCATCGTTCGCGTCTGGGGTTGGAGCGGCTACTTCATCGAACTTGATAAATGCTATCAGGACCAGATCATCAAGAGAGTGGAATTGTAGAGGAGGGAAGAGGGAAGGGGGAATATTACTAGAAGTTCCAAATGTTCTAGAAGCCCTCTCGCCTCCCGCATCTTTCCTCTTCCCTCTTCCTCTTCTCTCTTCTCTCTTCCCTCTTCCCCCTTCCCTTTTCCCTCATATGACAGGACGGATTTTCGAAATACGCGAGTTCACTTTGCAGGATGGACCGGGGCCGCGCGTCACCGTTTTCATGCAAGGCTGTCCGCTCAGATGCGCGTGGTGTCACAATCCCGAGGGGCAGGAGTTCGCCGGGGGACGCGAGACAACCGACTCTGAAATCGCGGACGAAGTGATGCGGATTGCCGATTTTCTGGTAATGTCGGGCGGCGGCGTGACGCTTTCGGGCGGCGAACCGCTCGCGCAGGCGGATTTCGCCGCGGCGATAATAGACCAAATCCGCATGCGCGAACCGCGGCTTACGCACGCTGTCGAGACGAGTGGCTACGCCACGCCGGAAGACTACCGCAAGGTCGTCTCGCGGCTCGACCTCGTCTACCAGGATGTCAAGTTTCCCGATCTGGAAGGCTATCGCCGCTGGACGGGGGTGGACGCTGCGCCGGTGTTCGAGAACATTCGCTGGCTCAAGGCGTCCGGCCTTCCCTTCATCGCGCGCGTTCCTTGCATTCCGACCGTCAACGATTCGCGCGAGACGAAGGACGCCATAATGCGGTTGCTGGATGGCGCGGACAACCTCCTTGACGTGGAATTCCTGCCTTACAACCCCATGGCCGGCGCGAAATACGCCCGCCTCGGCAGGAAATACGAGCCAAGGTTTGTAAAGTTGAAAAGTTGAAAGGTTGAAAAGTTGAAAAGTCTAGACCTTCTAGAACTTCTAGATGATCTAGAACCTCTAGATCATCTAGGACATAGGACATTTCAACTTTTCAACTTTCTACGTGCGCGAAGCGCGAAGCGCGTAGCGCGAGGGCGTCGGCGTAGGACTGGAAAGTCTCGTCTGGCGTGATGACGGCGTCTAGATCGAGGCGGCCCGACGGGACGGGGAAACGGGGCGTGAGTTTTTCGGGCGTCGCGTCGACGAGCGAGAAGAAATCCGTGAGGCCCCCGAAGCGTCCCTCCGCCATGTCGCGCCAAACCGGGTTCACGAATACGACCGGGGTTTTCATGCCGACGCACGGCAAAGCGCAGTGTATGCGCGTCGTGACGACGTAGCGTGCGCGGGAGTAGCGCTCTACGAGCTTGCGCGCGTATTCCATCTTCTCGTCCTCCGTCGTGAACATCGCTTCCGGGACGTCATGGGAGAAATACTCTGCGCTTGCGAGCAACTCCGGCGTGAAGAGCGTGAGATACGCTTTCAAGAAAGCGCCAATCCTGAAGAAGCGCTTGACGCGATACGCGAGCGGGCGTCCGGCGAGCATCTGGCGGCGCAATCTGGAGTAGATTTTCAATGTTAGCAGCGGATGGCGCAGCATCTCCGTGCGGCCCTTGCGGAAGTCCTTCTTTTTGAAAATGTAGAACGGGTCCACAAAGCATACGCCGCTTCGCTCCCCGGCGCCGCGCTGGCCGAATGTGCGACCGAGCGTGAGAGTGAGGCAGGCGGAGAAATAGGCGTCCACGCCATGGGCGGCGAGGATCGCGAGCGTGCCCGTGTCGCGGCAGCCGACGGGGCCGTTCGCTTTGAGCCATTCCACCGCGGCGGGAGTCAGCATCGTTTTCGCGGCCTCGGGGTTGAGGTGGAACGAAACGAGCAGCGGTTTTATTGCAGGCGAAGGAGGGAACTTCTCCGGGTGGTGCATGAACCAGCCGTTGAGAATCACTTTCGTCTCTTCGCCTGAGTATTCGTCGAGCGCCTCGCGGTTCACATAGTCGTGGACGTTCATGAACTGTGCCGCGGCGACGGCCTGGACGTAGTCCCCGATGTTTTTGTTCCCGCCTTTGAACGCGGGGCTGGTCATGATTGCGCGTTTCATCTATTGTCAGTTAGCGATGGGAATGCCGACCTAGCCGTAAACCTCGTCATGCGAGCCGATATTGTGAAGGATGATTTGATATTCGTCGATTTCTACGCACAGAACAATGCGGTAGGCGTAGTTGATGCGAACCGCCTGTTTCCCTGCAAGTCTGCCTGTCAGCGGATGCAACCGCAACGATGGTGCACGCGGATTCTCCGCGAGTGTGGCCAAGGCTGTTCGGGTCGCTTCGCGCAACTCCGGGTGCTGTTTGGCAAAACGTTTGAAGGCGCGGGAGAAATACGGCGTCTGCTTTAGCTCGTACATTGCCGCCGTTCCTATTCGTCGAAAGCCGACATCAATTCCTCGACTGTGGCCGGTTTCGCGAGCCCTGCTCGACATTCTGCATCGGATTGGATGCAACCTTCGACAAACGCCTCATGCCTCATGCGCCGGAAATCGTCGGCGAAGAGGACGACGTATTTCGGCATATCGTTGGCGAAGACCCACACCGGGCCATCCTTCAATTGTGTGTCCAACGCGCTCATTCCGCGCCGTTTGATTGTCTGTGCGGGCATTGTCGCAATCATTGCGTTCTCCTTTTGCTCCCGTTGTGCCGGGACCGATGCAAATTATAACATAACCATGTTGCAAAATCAAGGGTGGCACGGAAGAAGTTGAAAAATGTCGCTCTCTTCCAAATTGGTTATCGAGTATTGGGTATTGGCGACATTTCCACATTTTCACATTTCCGCCTCCTTCAGCAGCGCATAGGTGGCTTGGACGGCCTCGCGTATGGAGTAATGCGCCTTCCAGCCGAGTGCGCGGAGGCGCGAGCCGTCGAGGCGCGCTTTCGTGGCCTTGCTGAAGCCGGCGAGTTCCACTTTGTCGGGGAGGTCGAATACGACGCTCCTGCCGGCGCATTGGGCTATCATGGCCGCGAGTTCGCGCAAAGTCGTGTCGCATGAGGCGTCGGCGATGTTGTAGGCCTGGCCGCGCTCGCCTTTGAGGAGCGTGTAGAGGAGGCCTGTCGCGGAGTCTGCCACATGGAGGAACGAATAGAACTGGCGGCCTTCGCTTTTGAGAACGATATCCTCGCCGCGCAGGGCGTTGGCGAAGAATTGGCTGGAGGCCTTGGAATCGGTCTTGAGCACCGTGGGCCCGAAGGTGCGCGTGAGGCGGGCGACGACGCAGTCGAGGCCGCGTTCGGCGATGTAGGCCTGGCAGAGCGCTTCGCCGCAGCGCTTCGATTCCGGGTAGCCGGCGCGCAGCGTGTTGCAGTCGATGTAGCCGCAGTAGCTCTCGTCGAAGAGTTCCGCGTCGCCCCTGTTCTCGCCGTAGATTTCGTTCGAGGAGGCGAAGAGGAAGCGCGTGGCGCGCTTGTCCGCGGCGAGCGCGAGGAGGGAGTTCGTCGCGATGACGTTTGCGGCGATGGTGCCGATCGGGGAAGTCGCGTAGGCGCGTGGATGCGTGTTGGATGCGAGATGGAGGACGAAGTCGGCCGGACCTTCGAGCGCGGGGGCGGCGCCTGAGAACGCATCCCAGCAGAGGAAGTCGACGCGCTTGCCGAAACGTTCCTCCGCGCGCGCGGCGTTGCGCCCGAGGAGCGTTATCCTGGCGGCGGGGGCGGCCTTGAGGAGGACGTCGACGACGAAGCTACCGATGAGCCCGGTGCCGCCCGTGATGACGATGCTCTTGCCCGCGAGGCGATCCCACGGCAGGGGCTCGGCGGCCGCCCGCTCGACGTCCGCGCGGTACGCCGCCATTTCCGTCAACGCTTTCACATCCCTCTCCTTCCTGCAAGATAGCCGCGGAAGACGTCGAGGTCGCCGGGCGTTGTCAGTTTTATGTTTCTATCCGAGCCGGCCGCGAAATGGAGCCGGTGGCCGAGCTCGACCATCATCGTATTCGTGTAGGAACTGCCGTGGATGCCGATTCCTTTTTCGAACGCCTCGTGGTAGGCGCCGTCGAGGAGGTCGAAGCGGTATGCCTGGGGCGTCGCGACGCGCCGCAGGGTCTCGCGCGGTATGTATTTGACGCTCGTCGCCGGGTCGTCTTCCGCAACGACGAAAATTTGTTCGTTGTACGGCAGCGACGTCACGCCCGTGCCATATCGCCGCGCGGTGACTATTACGTCCGTCAGCACCTCCGGCTCTACTAGCGGGCGGATGCCGTCGTGGATGATTACGATGTCGTCTGCCGCGCAAACGTCTTCCAGCGCGAAGACGCCGTTGCGTATCGATTCCTGGGCGCTCGCCCCGCCGGTCACGATGCGCTTGAGCTTTTCGATGCCGAAACGCTTGGCGTATGCCTCCACCGCGTCCTGCCAGCCGTCGATGCAGACGAGCAGGATCGAATCTACCATCGGGTGTTTCTCGAAGGCTTCAAGGGTGTGGAAGAGGACGGGCTTGCCGTCGACGTCGACGAACTGCTTCGGCACGCCGGCGCCCATCCGGCTGCCGACTCCCCCTGCGATTACCAGCGCTGTGTTCATAAGAAAAGTTGAAAAGTTGAAAAGTTGAAAGGTTGAAAAGTTTTCTGTGAAACTATGTGGCTCTGTGTTAAAAAGGAATGCTTGGGACGACTTTTCAACCATTCAACTTTTCAACTCTTTTTCTATGCAGTCGGCAATGCGCCCGGCGGCGTGGCCGTCCTCCACCGATCCCATGTCAGCGAAGAAGCGCTCGAGCCGTTCGCGGTATGGCGCTTCCTCGAACGAGCGTATGGCCGCGGCGAGCGATGCGACGTCTTCTGCGACTGGGAACGAGGTCTCGGAGAGCGGGTAATATAGGCCGCGCCCGGCCTCGTATTCCCGCCTGTCCGGCGCGTAGATGAAGGCCGGGCGGCGCGTGAGCGCGAAATCGAATATGCAGCTCGAATAATCCGAAATCACGACATCCGCGTCGCGCATCAGTTCCTGGATGTCCGGGTGAGACGTGACGTCGGCGACAGCGCGGCCGCATCCGGGTGCGACCCCGAAGTCCGCAATGCCGATTCCCTTTTTCTTCATGTTGGGGTGCAGACGGATCTGGACGCGCCATTGCCCCGGCCAGCGCTCCTTGAGCGCGGCCAGGATTGGTTCGAAGTCGACGAGGTACGCATCGAGCGCGCCGTCGTCGCGGAAGGTCGGCACGTAGAGAAGGGTTTTATCCTCGCGGCTTCTTTCTCCGGTCTGCACCAGAATATCGTTTCTCGCGTGGCCGAGGGGAAGCGTCGTTTTCAGTCCTGGGAACCATTCCGGCCCGCGTTCCGCCTCCCAGCGCGAATGGACGATAAATGCATCCATCATTTGCGCCTCTTTGCGGCTTGTGCATTCCGGGCAGCGTTTTATGCCGAACGAGCCGTGCCACGTCTGCAGGTAGATCTGGCCGGGCTTTTTGACGAGCCCGCGGTGCTTGACGAATGCACCGAGCGTGTGGTTCGAAACCCACACCTTCGCCGTGGCGAGTTCCTTCAGCGCGGCCGGGCTCTTCCACGCCACGGTGCGTATCCCCGCCGGGAAGTCGCCCTCGCCGGGATTGCGCACGAGCCATACGAGGTCGAGGTCCTTCCTGCGCCGGAGGAGTTCCAATGCGATGTATTTGGGGTTGCATCCAAACCCAGAGCCCTGGAATTGGTTGAAGACGATTTTCTTCTTGTCGATCGTCTTCCAGAGGTGGAGGCATTTCCACGCGCCTATCGCCGCCGCGACCGAGTGGAACGCGTCTTCGAGGAATTTGAGCGGCTTGGAATTGCCGCCCGCGCTAGAGCGCTTTAGACGCTTGGCGAGCATCTTTTGCGCGATGGCGACGCGTTTCATCGCCCACTTGCGCTGGGGATGCGACGCGAAGTACCGCGTCACGTGGTCGATCCCGGCGCGGTAGCTTGCCGCCTTCTTTTCGTTGAACGGCGAGCGGACTATGGAGGCGGCGTCGCCGTTCGTGCAGTAGACGTAGCAAGGCGTATCGACCAGCGCGAATGACGCGAGGTCGCCGAAGAGTTCGGTCACGAACGGCCAGTCCTCGAAGTATATGCCTTCGATGAAGCGGCGGTTTTTGAGGAGGTCGGCGCGGTAGAATTTGTTCCATGCCGACGACTGCATCTTCCTCTTGCCGACGAGTTGCTTCAACGCCGGCGCCATGCGTTTCCAGCGCGGCGGGAGTTTGTCTGCCGCGTCTTGGTGCGAATCCTTTTCGTAATAGGCCGAAACTACGACGCTCTCGCCGGATTCCTCCGCGACGCGCAGGAATGTCGCGAGCGCCTGCGGCGGCAGGTAGTCGTCGGAGTCGAGGAACGCCACCCATTCGCCCGTCGCCGCGTCGAGCCCCGTATTCCTTGCGCCGGAGAGCCCCTTGTTCTCCTGCACGTAGATGCGGATGCGTTTGTCGCGCATCGCATAGTCGAGGAGAATCTTGTGCGAGCCGTCGGTGGAGCCGTCGTCGACGCAAATCGCTTCAAAATCCCTCTCCGTCTGCGCAAGGACCGAATCGAGGCACCGTGCAAGATACCTCTCCACATTGTAGACGGGGATGATGAGCGAGATTTTCATTTGCTAGGACATCTAGGACTTAGGACTTTCCCTTCCCACAGCTCCTCGACCCAAGGCGCCGGGAGGGTCCAGGTGTTCAAATGCCTGCCCTTGTAGCCCCGGATGGCCTCTTCCGGGGAAGGGCGGCCGTGGAAGCATAGGATGGAGGTGTCCGGGTTGAAGCGTGGCGCGATGAAGTGGTTGAGCGGCCACGGCATCTGGCAGGAACGTTTGAACGAGCGCACGAAATTATCCGGCCACCACGTGATTTTGTCGAGTCCGACGGCGTGGGTCATGTAGGCTTGTTCGGTGCGGAAGAAGCGTTGGTCCTGGGCGCGGTCGAGCTCGGAGATCCACTTTTCGTAGACATAGTGGAAGGGTCCGCCGGCGTCGAAGCGGAAGCACGAGGAATTGCCGATCTGCGGCGCGGACCTGAATAGCGTCTTGTGCCATTCGATCCAGTTGTGGATGATGCAGAAGCGCCCCGGCGCGAAGTCGAAGAAGCGCCCGAGGTCGCCGGTGATGATTTGGTCGATGTCCAGGAACAGCGTCGGCCCGGCGAGGCCGGCGAATCCCGGCTTGAAGACCATCAGCTTGAGGTAGATGCCCGGCCACTTTTTGTAGCGCTCGTTGGGGCGCCACCCCTCCGGCGGGTCGGGAATCGGGCAGGTGTCTATACCCTCGGCGAGCCCGGCACTGTCGTCCGTCACGCAGACAAAGCGAAAGGGGCGCGGGAGGTGCGCCTTTACGCCGGCGTAGATGCGGTTGACATACTCCGCGGGGTATCGCGTCCCCCACTTGAATGTAAGGATGTTCACCTGTTGGTCGTTCATGGGCGATATTATACCATAATTAAGAGTAAGAGGGAAGAGGGAAGAGGGAAGGCCGCGCTTCGCGTGGCTTAAGTAGGAAGTAAGAAGTAGGAAGTAGGAGATTTAGCGTCAAGGAGGCACATAGCAGGACCGTGAGGATAGCGGACGCAAGCGGCAACTGTCACCGCCAAAGTGACAGCCGTCACTTTCCAAAGTCACAGCTGTCGCTTTCCAAAGTCACAGCTGTCGCTTTTCAAAGTCATAGTTGTCACTTGCCAAAGCCATAGTTATGAATCCGGCGGTCATAGGTATCGTTTGAAATCGACTGCGTAGGGTTGGCAAATCGTCTCGGTAGGCTTGGCTCACGGGG
>DFGB01000001.1:123471-155791 GCA_002371135.1 Verrucomicrobia bacterium UBA3761
CTTCCCTCTTCCCCCCACTTGACGCCTTGCGGAGAGAAATGGTACAATATTGGTATACATAAAGGGAAACCGCCATGAACTACTTCATATCCTGCATAAGAGACAAGTATTGCTGCTTCGACGGGCGCGCCCGCCGCAAAGAGTACTGGATGTTCGTGCTCTTCAATTTCATCGCATCCTTCGTGGTTGGCTTCATTGACGGATTCCTCGGGATGCAAGGCATCATCCAGGGGCTCTACTGCCTCGCCGTCTTCCTGCCCGGCCTCGGCGTCACCGTTCGTCGTTTGCACGATACCGACCGCAGTGGATGGATGTTGCTCCTCTTGCTCATACCGCTCATTGGCGCTATCATCTTGTTCATATTCGAGTGCATGGACGGCACGCCGGGCGAAAACCGCTTCGGTCCCAATCCCAAGGAATTGGAGTAGCTTATGCCTCCGACGGCAAAAGAAATCCGCGCCCAGGCGTGGGAAGCCCTCCGGGAAGGCGCCTACTGGCCCTTCGTCGGGGCGTTGTTCGTGCTCAGCTTTATAACGGTCGGCTTTGCGTTGCCGTTGATAATTGGCTTATTCATCGGCGTGCTCACTAAAACCGACGAAATCTGTGCGGTTTCCATAGTCCTGGGGCTTGTTCCGATTCTCTACTTCACCGTCGGGCTCGTGAATTATTCCCAGGTTCGCATGTCGCTTGCGACAATACGGCGCGAGATGAGGTTCGAGCTCTTTTGGAGCGGATGGGGCCATGGCTGGAAGATGTTCTGGCTGAACATGGTCGTCGCGATGTATGTGCAGTTGTGGGCGCTTCTCCTCATCGTGCCGGGGATAGTCAAGGCGTTTTCGTATGCAATGGCCCCTTACGTGTTCGCAGACCACCCGGACTGGACGGCGAACGAGTGCATAACCGAATCGCGCCGCCTGATGGACGGCAACAAATGGCGGTTCTTCTGCCTGGCTATCAGCTTTTTCGGCTGGTGGCTGCTTGCGCTCGCCGCGAACTACATCGCCCAAGGTTTTGCGATCAATTTCCTGCTGCCGTATTGCAACACCGCATTTGCGGCGTTTTACGAAGACCTCAAGGCGCAGCGGGGAATGTGAAAATGTGGAAATGTGAAAGTGTGAAAATGTGAAAGTGTGAAAATGCCGTGCGCTTTCTCTCGCCAGTCCCGCTAGTCCCTTCCACATTTCCACACTTCCACATTTCCACATTGCCCTGTGCTGGCGGCGGCCCTACTTGACACGGGCGGCCGAAATTTGGTATAATTCGCAAAGTTTAGTCGCAGAGTGTAGCGTGAGTGCGCGAGAGTATGCGGCAATGACGACCAAACAAGGTAAAAAATGGATCAGATAAGGATAAAGGCGGAGGTCCGTACCGAGCAGGGTACCGGGGCCGTTCGCCGTTTGCGCCGTTCCGGGATGATCCCCGGCTCGGTGATGAAGATGAAGAAAGGCGGCACGGAGCTCATCAAGCTCCCTGCGCACGACTTCATGATGGCCATGCGCGGCCACACGAGCAAGCAGATGCTCGTCACGCTGGACATGGATGGCAGGGAAGTCCCCGCGCTC
Source organism: Verrucomicrobia bacterium UBA3761 (assembly GCA_002371135.1). Lineage (GTDB taxonomy): Bacteria > Verrucomicrobiota > Kiritimatiellia > RFP12 > UBA1067 > UBA1067. Next base: position 125,034 of record DFGB01000001.1, read on the forward strand.
ATGCGCGAAATGCAGAACGACGTCCTCGCCGGGACGCCGATCCACGTGGACTTCAGCGAAGTCTCCCTCTCCGAGAAGGTTCGCGTCACGGTGCCGCTCTATCTCGTCGGCGAAGCGGTCGGCGTGAAGATCGGCGGAGGCGTTCTCGAACAGGTGCTCAGGACGATCGACATCGACTGCCTTCCGACCGACATCGTCGAGAAGTTCGACATCGACATTTCCTCCCTCGGGCTCGACCAGACGCTCTTCGTGCGCGATCTCAAGCTTGGCGACAAGTTCACGGTCGCCACGCGCGGCGAACTCGCGCTCGCGGTCGTCAAGGCCCCGGACGATGTTCCGCAGGCCGCCGCCGCCGCCGCCGCCGCCGCCGACAAGGCCCCTGACGTGATCAAGAAGGGCAAGGAAGACGCCAAGAAAGAGGAGAAGAAATAATGAAGAAGTATGAGGCTCTCTACATTTTCGTAGGCATCGCCAAGGATGACGCGCTCAACGCCAACCTTGAGAAGGCCCTTGCGGAAGTCGCGCGCCTGGGCGGCAACGTCCTCTCTACCGAGTCTCTCGGCAAGAGGCAGTTCTCGCGTCCCATGAAGAAGAAGGACACGGGCGTGTACGTCAAGGTGCGTTTCGAGATCGATCCTTCGAAGCTGGTCGAACTCGTCAACCGCTACCGTCTCGTCGAAGAAGTGTTCCGTGTGCAGATTCTCGCCGTCGACGAGCGTCGTGAATCGAAGATTGCGTCCGAGCGCGAGCGCCGCGCCGCCAGGATTGCGATTGCGGAAGAGCGTCAAGCCGCCGCCGCGCGCCCTGTCGAAAGCGCGAATGCGGTCGAGGCGTAAAGAAGAACAATTCCGGAAACGGAAAAGAACCGGGAAATCATCATGGCATCATTCAATCGTGTCATCCTGATGGGCAATCTCACAAGAGACCCCGACGTGCGCACCGTGGGTGCGAACGGTATGAAAGTCGCGCGTCTTGGCGTCGCACTCAACGAGCGCCGCAGGGACCGCAATGGGCAGATAATCGAGACGCCGGTCTTCGTCGACGTCGACGCTTGGGACAGGCTCGCAGAGCTTTGCGGGCAGTATCTTTCCAAGGGCCGCACGATCCTCGTCGAGGGGCGTCTGCAGATGGATACGTGGGAGCATGACGGCGAGAGCCGCAAGAAGCTCAAAGTCCGCGCGTCCACCATCAAATTCCTGCCCCAGGGTGACAGACTGAACGGCGGCGTGAATCGCAACGCCGGCCAGGAGGGCGCTCCTGCGCCGCAGTCGCAGAGCGCCGCCCAGCAAGTGGCGTTCGAGACCGATCCCGAGGATATTCCGTTCTAATACGACATCTATCACAAGGAACAACCATCATGGCTTTCAAGAAATCGAACAGCTCGGCCGGCGAGGAATTCGCCGCGAGGAAGCGTCCGCCGCTCGGTCCCAAGGACCAGATCGACGTGAACGACATCGAGACGCTCAAGTACTACATCACCGACTACGGCAAGATTCTGCCTGCGCGCATCACGGGCGTCACGTCCGCCCAGCAGCGCCAGATCCGCCAGGGCGTCAAGCGCGCCCGCAACATGGGCCTCATGGCCTGAGGAAAGGAGCAGATCATGGCAAATCATGTTGAAGTGCTTCTCATGGACACGGTCAAGAAGCTCGGCAAGAGCGGACAGATCGTGAAGGTCGCGCCTGGCTACGCCCGCAACTATCTGTTCACGAAGGGCCTTGCGGCGCCCGTGACGGAAGCGGCGCGCCGTCGCCTCAAAAAGCTCGAAGCCCAGCGCGCCGCCAAGGCCGCCGAGGAGAAGAAGGCCGCCCTCGAGGTCGCCCGCAAGCTCCAGGACCTCGAAATCAACGTCGCGGTCCACACGGTCGACGGCAAGAAGCTCTACGGCTCTGTCGGCGCGACGGATATCGTGGCGGCCATCGAAGCCAACCGCGGCATCGCCCTCGAGCGCTCCCAGCTCAGCCTCCCCGACGCTCTTCGCGAAGTCGGCGAGTACGAGGCCAAGATTTCGCTCGGCCAGGGCGTCGAAGTCAAGTTCAAAGTCATCATTGCGGACGAAGACGCCGCTTGATGCCTTTCTCCGCGCTCCGGGGTTGCGTTCGGGCCCGTCCCCGCGCCGCCCCGGAGTACGAGTTTCTCTAACGGCTGATGCCTCAACACCCCGAAAGTTTCAGATGAACGCAGAACTACTCAAGGCAGCTCACGAGAAGATCCATTCCGTCCCCGTGCTTGTGAACCTCATCTCCAAGCGCGAACGCGAACTCATCAACGGCGCCAAGCCTCTTGTGAAGCCCGACAGCCTCGATGTCGACAAGTGTGATATCGCTCTCAGGGAAGTCGCTGAAGGCAAGCTCATTGCCGAAATCGACTTCGATGCCATCGCCAAGGCCGAACAGGCCAAGGTCAAATGGCAGGGCGGCAGTTCCCACCTCGACGCATTGTATTCGGACTGACGATCGAGGTTGAAAAGTTGAAAGGTTGAAAAGTTGAAATGCCAAATGTTTTTCGACCTTTCAACCTTTCAACTTTTCAACCATTCAACCCTTCAACCTCTGCCGCATGCTTGTAGAGAACCGCAAAGCCCGCCACGACTACGCCGTGCTCGATACGCTCGAGTGCGGCATTGCTCTTATGGGGACCGAGGTCAAGAGCATTCGCGACGGGCATGTTTCTCTCGCAGGCTCCTACGCCGCGGTTCTCAAAAACGAGCTTTGGCTGATCGGCTCGGACATCGCGGCATATAAGTTCGGCACCCACTACAACCACGAGCCCAAGCGCGACAGGAAGCTCCTCGTTCATGCCAAGGAGGTCCTCGAACTCAAGATGAAGACCGAGGCCAAGGGGCTCACGCTGGTGCCGCTCAAGATGTATCTCAAGCGCGGCAGGATAAAACTCGAACTTGGAATATGCCGCGGCAAGGCCCTCCATGACAAGCGCGACGCGCTCAAGAAGAAAGCGCTCAAGCGCGATATGGAGAGGATGGGTTGATTTACGATTTACGATTTGCGATTTACGATTTTGCGATTGCACTCGATTATCTCAAACCTCTGCGACTCTACGATAAAAGAGCAAAGCTTGAACTCAATCGAAAATCGAAAAATCGTAAATCGAAAAATTCCCTCTTCCCTCATGGGCAAAAAGAGCGCTATAACGGTAAATGCCGAGTATTACTGCCTCAGGGCGCTTTGCGCTTTGGTGAATGCCGTGCCGTATCGTATCGCAATGGCGATTGCGCGGGGGCTTGCGAATTTGATGGTCGGCGTTTTCCGCTTCAAGCGGAAGCGCACGCTCTCGCGGCTCTCCTCGGTGTTTCCGGAGAAGTCGCATGCGGAACTCGTCGCAATCGCCAAGGCGAGTCTTGCGAACATCCTCCAGACGGGCGTCGAAATGATGCGCGCTCCCAAGCTCGACAGGGCGTGGATGGAGAAGTATGTTGTCGACGGGCTTGGATACAAGAAGAAACTCCAGAGCTACGTGGACGAAGGCAAGGGCGTCGTCATAATGGTGCCGCATTCGGGCAACTGGTACATGGCGGCGTGGTCGATGGCGAAGTACGGCTTGCCGCTGTTTGCAATTGCCGCGAGGCAGAGCAACCCTAAAATCGACGCATGGATGAAGCGCCAGTATGGCGACATCGACGTTCTCGACAGGGGTTCTTCGCGGACGCTTGTCGACATCAAGAACAAGCTGGAGTCTGGCCGGGCATTTGCGATCCTGCCCGATTTGCGCGTAAAGCAACCTGACGTGGAAGTCGATTTTCTCGGGGGCAAGGCGAATGTTTCGCACGCCGGAGCGCTCTTTGCGGTGCGTTGCGGCTGCCCGATCGTAGTCGCTGCGATGCGCCGCGAGGGCGGCCGCCACATTTATGCGCATCTTGCGACGTTGCGCCCCGATCCGTCCGCACAAGACCGCAAGGCCGAGGCGGAGCGCCTGACCCGCGAGGCGATGGCTATTCTCGACAAGGAAGTCCGCGAGCATCCCGGCCACTGGTTCTGGTACAACAAACGCTGGATCCTCCAGCCGGTGAAGAAGCCTCTTGGCATTTAGCATTTGGCATTTTGCATTGTATTTGTCCATTTAGGCACTGTAAATAAATAAAATGGTTTCCCCGGCAGGAACAAAGAGAATTTTCGATTGCTTCAAGCCTTCCGTTTTTTATCGCAGAGACGCAGAGTACGCAGAGGCTTAAACAATCAAACTATCGAAAAAATTTCTCTCTTCGTCTCTGCGATAAAAAACGGAAAGATTGAAACAATCGAAAACAGGGAGTTGTAAAAGCCGCAATGGCCAAATGGCAAAATGCAATGCGAAATGTAAAATGCCGAATGCCAAATGCCAAATATAGCATGCCGCAAGAAGTGCGGCTCTCTCTGATTGCGTTTGCGGCGGCGGGAGCGGTGCTCGCGGCGTATTTGTCGTTCTTCGGCCCTGAGCCGCGGATGGTTGCGCTTGCCGGCTCGTTTTTCTTGTTCGCGGTTGCCATTGCGTTTGGCCTCAGGTGGCCGGCGGTCGTCGTTTTCTCCACGCTGGCAGGGTATATTTTCAACTTCGGTTTTCTCTACGGCGGGGATGTAGGGGCGGATTGGGGGCGCGTAGCGGTTTTGTCGGCGTCGCTGATGGCGTTGTCCATGGCGGGGCTTTTTTCGAAAGCCGCCGGGAAATGGTTCGCTGCGAAGAATGCCGATGCGCGGATGCACCGCATGGTTTTCGCGGCTCTTGCGTATTGCGTGGCGCTCGCCGCGCAGAATATCGTCCTTGAGCAGGATTGGTCTTCGCCGGGAACGGCGATTCCCGCGCTCGTCTCGCCCCTTATCGCGCTTATATTCGGTCCGTTCCTTCTTGTCGTCGAAATGTGCCACGGCTGGACGGACGAAGCGCCGTATTGGCTCGTTGGCATGCTAGGGCCGTATGCAGCGTATTGTGGATTTGTCTATGCGGCCTCGAAGCGCACTTCGGTGTGGCGGCATTTCGGCCGGTGCCATGAAGCGGCGCGGCTGGCATTTTGCGCGGTGATGGCGATTGTGGCGGCGATGGCGATTTGGTTCGAGGTCCCTGAAGTGGAATTGCACACGATCGAGGTCGCAGGGAACAAAGTCGGCGATGGCGGTGTGCGCCTCGCCGTCATTTCTGATTTGCATTCGTGCTCTTACGGGCGCTATCAGGCCGATATCCGCCGCAAATTGACCGAGCTGCACTCGGATAAACCCATCGATGCGCTCGTCTATGCGGGAGATATAATCGACGATCGTCTGCCGGACATGCCTGCGCTGGCGCTCTGCTGCATCAACGATTGGCCGGTTTATTTCGTCACCGGCAACCACGACTTCTGGACGGAGAAGGTGTATGCCTACAAGCACATGTTGCGACACTTGGGCGTGCATGTCCTCGACGGGAATGGCGAAACGCTCCAGTGCAAAGACTGCGCAATAGACATTTGCGGCGTCGACGACCCCACATACATTCTCGAAGACGCGTGGCGCGAACAGCTCTCTTTCGCCGCCGCGGCCCACGATTCTTCGCGGCTTGGCATACTCGTTTCCCATCGCCCGGAAATGCCCGAGGAGTATGTGGGAAGGGGATTCGACATCGTAATCGCAGGACACATGCACGGCGGCCAGTGGTTGATTCCGTTCTGGCATAGAGGCGTGATTGCGTCCGGCTGCTCCAGCGAGAATACGGGCAGGTTCTTCCCTCTGCATACGCATGGCGTGGAGACGCTCGCCGACGGGACGCGACTTGCGATCTCGCGCGGTCTCGCCCGCGAGGCTGTGCCCGTGCCCCGGTTTTTTAACCACCCGTCCATCATGGTCCTCGATATTTTCAACAAGCCATGCAACGCCTCGCCGCTATAGTCTTCACTGTTCTCGCGTTCGCGGCCTCTGCCGAAATCGCGCCCGCGGGCCCGTATACCTTCCAGTTGAAGTTCACTGAGAATTTCAACGGCAGTGAACTCAATCCCAAGCTTTGGCGGCGGATCGAGGGCTTCCCGGGGATGGGGGCCGACTGGAGAAAGAACATGTCTCTGCGGGAGGATCTTGTCGAGGTGAAGGGCGGCATTCTGACGCTCAAGGGCGTGCGCAACGACGACACGAGCGCCGACCCCCGCCGGCTTCTGACCGGCGGGATAACGACGGACGGCTTGTTCGGGATGAAGTACGGTAAGCTCGAAGCGCGCATCCGCCTCGTAGCGAAGAAGGGCGCCTGGCCCGCATTCTGGATGATGCCCGTGTCCTCGCCGAACGGCTGGCCGAACGATGGCGAAATCGACATTCTCGAGCGCTTGAATTTCGACCCGTTCGTCTACCACACGGTCCACTCGGCTTGGACGAAGAAAAGCCCCGGCGATCCGCCGTCGAGCGGAAAGGGGAAAATCAAACCCGACGCGTGGAACGTCTACGCGCTTGAATGGACGCCCGACTCGCTCGTCTGGAAAATCAACGGCCGCGCCATGCACAAGTATCGCAAGCCGCTCAACGCCGACCACGAGCGCTGGCCGTGGGACGCGCCGTTCTATGTGATGCTCGATATGCAACTCGGCGGCAAATGGGTCGGCGAAGTGGACGAGGACGCGCTGCCTGCGATAATGCAGGTAGACTGGGTCAAATTCTACCAGCTCTCGCAAGGCTCCAAGCGCATAAGCGAATTCTCCCGCCCCAATAGATAGATAAAGCAGGAAGTAGTTCGGGAGGGTCGCGACAAGCGCGGCCGCTATATGTCTTTGAACTTTAGCCCGAATTTGGCGAGGTATTTGACAAGCCTGTCGGAGTTGTTGGACGAAGTCTTGGCTTTCATCGATATGGCGAAGAGCTTCCTCGCGGCGTCGTCGGCGGATGACGATTTGCGGCAGACTTCCACCACGTGAGCGAACTGGACGAGGCCAAGGCGACACTCCAGGAATTTGCGCCTGAGGCGGACTTCATCCGCACGATCTCGTGGAGGTGCCTGTCCGCCTCGTGCCCATCGCCAATCTCAAGAGGTGAAAGAGACAGGAGAGGAAAATCGAAAATTGGGTATTGGCTACATTTGTCAACGCACGCTGTCGAGCACCTTGCCCATGACGCCGATGAGAATGTCGATCGAGTGGGCTTTCCAGGCGTCGCTTTCCTGCGGGACGTCGAGAATGCGTCCATAGTGGCGTGCGAGCGGCATCACAAAGACCGGGTCGGCCGAGCTTTTTACGTTGATGATGGAGTCTTCGGCCTTGCGTCTTTCGGCGGCCGTGAGCCGCGCCTGCAGCAGACGCGAAAGACCGAGCCCGTTGAAAGTCGTCCCCGTCACGCGTCCTTTGTCGTCTCCGCATGCCGCGACCACGTATGTCGTCAGCCCTCCGCCTAGCGAGTGTCCGACTACTTCCACGCGTCCTGACGTCGATGCGAGCACGCCGTTCATCACCTTCAACGCCTGCGCGTATTGATTGTCGAGATAGCCGAAGTACTGCCTCGTCACGGAAGACGCGTCCGTGAAACCGTTGGAGCCGTTGTCGAAGTCGCATCCGCTCCATGCCACGACTATGCCGTCTGAATCCGTGGACGCCATGAGGCGAGCGCGGAGGCCGGTGGCATAATGCAGATACCCGTCGCCGGCGTACGGCGTCATCGAGACGGAGTCGAGGCCGCACGCGCGCCATTCTTCGTCCGTGAACGGTCTGTATCCGGCGGGGATGTCGACTCCGGGATACGCGGCGTTCGCGCATGCCACAAGCCGCATGAGATTCGTCTGGACCTCCATAGGCTGCTCGAAGAATTTCTCCTCCTTCATTTCGAAGGAAAGCATGTTCGGCGCCGACGGGTCCACTGCATCTGCGGCGGCGGAGAGCGTGCCCGAGACGCCGGAAAGCGTGTTCGAGACGCCGGAGCGGATCATATCGACTCCCGATGACAGGATGCCGGCGTCCTTGTTTTGCGCGCAAAGGCCGGCGCCGGCGAGCGCGATGCAACATACAATATACAGTTTCTTCATCTTGTTTTATATTTCGTCATTATTCTTGATTTTGGCGAGATGCGGCATATTATACCATTTCCGCAAGGGTGAGGGAAGAGGGATGAGGATTTTTCGATTTTCTATTTGCGATCAAACCTCTGCGTACTCTGCGTCTCTGCGATAAAAACGAGAGGCTTGAAGCAAATCGAAAATCGAAAAATCCTCATCCCTCTTCCCTCCGAAAAATGATATAATAGGCGTCATGACACTCCAGCAACTGAAATACGCTGACGCGGTCGCCTCGTGCGGCTCGATCAGCGAGGCGGCGCGGCGGTGCTTCGCGACCCAGCCCACTCTTACAGAATCAATCCGCCTCCTCGAGGAGGAATTGCGCATAGCCATCTTCACGCGCTCGCCCAAAGGCGTAAGCGTGACGCGCGAGGGTGACGAGTTCCTCGCATCGGCGCGGCAAATCCTCGACGACGCGGCGCGAATCGCAGAAAAGTACACCGGCGCGTCCGTGCGACGGGCGCAGTTCGCCGTCTCCTGCCAGCATTACTCCTTTGCCGTCGAGGCGTTCATGGATGTCGTGAAGGCCAACGGGGCCGATTCGTATGATTTCACGCTGCGCGAAACCGTTACGAGCGAAATCATCGACGATGTGGCCCGCCATCGCAGCGAGCTTGGCGTCCTGTATCTTTCCCGGCGCAACGAGCGCGCGATAATGAAGATCCTGCGCAAGGAGGAACTCGTGTTCGAAGAACTCTTCGAGGCCAAGCCCCACGTGTTCCTCGGCAAGAAGCATCCTCTCGCCGGCAAGAAGGTCATACGTCCGCAGGAGCTGGACGGCTATCCCTACCTCACATACGAACAGGGTGCGGAGAATGCGCTCTACTTCGCAGAAGAAGTGATGCCTGCCATCGACCGCAAGAAGAACATACGCGTCAGGGACCGCGCCACGATGACGAATTTACTGCTGGGGCTGGACGGCTTTACGGTCGCCTCGGGCGTCCATGCCAAGGGTTACAACCCTGCCATCGTATCGATTCCCCTGAAATTGGACGATTCGATCCGCGTGGGGACTTTGCGCCGGAGCGGCATACCGCTTTCTGCCGCAGGGGCGTCGTTCATGGACGCCATACGCGCCCGCATCGCGGCGATGTAGCATAGGGAAAATCTATTGCCAAAGCATAAAACTTCCGATTACCTATTGACCTCGAAAATATGAGATAATATCCGCCGTTGACACCGAAAGAAAGGAGCAACGGCAATGGATAGCAAACAATACCACATCGAGACGCTGGCCGTCCACGCAGGTCAGGATGCGCATGGCGACATCGCCACCGGCGCGCGGGCCGTACCGGTCTACAGGACCACGGCCTACAACTTCCGCGACTCCAAGCATGGCGCAGACCTTTTCGCGTTGCGCGAGCTTGGCAATATCTACGCCCGGCTGATGAACCCGACGAACGATGTGCTCGCGCGGCGCATCGCGGCGCTCGAGGGCGGAGCCGCGGCGCAGACGCTCGCCTCGGGCACGGCGGCCATCTACTTCACCATCACGAACATCGCCCGCGCCGGCGACGAGATCGTCGCGGCCGACAACCTCTACGGCGGCACGTTCGCCCAATTCGACGCCATCCTCCCGAACAACGGTATCAAAGTGAATTTCACCCCGGTGAACGACTTTGCCGCCGTGGAGGCCGCGATAAACGAGAAGACGCGCCTCGTCTTCATCGAGACCGTCGGCAATCCGTCTCTCGATATCGCCGACATCGAGCGGTACGCCATCGTCGCGCACCGCCACGGCCTCCCGCTTGTCGTCGACGCGACGTTCACTCCGCCGCCGCTCTTGCGGGCGTTCGACCATGGAGCCGATTTCGTCATACATTCGCTTTCGAAGTGGATCGGCGGCCACGGCGCGGGAATCGGCGGCGTGGTCGTCGAGAAGGGAGGTTTCGATTGGACGAATACGAAGTTCGCGCTCTACAACGAGCCGGACGCCGGATACCACGGACTTCGCTTCGCCCACGACCTGCCGGACCCCCTCAAGCCGATTGCGTTCTCGATCCGCCTTCTCACGGTCGGCATCCGCAATCAAGGCCCGACTCTCGCGCCGGACGCGGCGTGGATATTCCTGCAAGGCGTGGAATCGCTCCCGCTCAGGATCGCCCGCCACAGCGAGAACTCTCTCGCCGTCGCCAAGCATCTCCAGAACCATCCCAAAGTCGCGTGGGTCAAATATCCATCGCTCGTCCAGCCGGAACTTGCGGCGAAATATCTGCCGCACGGCGCCGGCGGCGTGGTCGTCTTCGGCGTCAAGGGAGGTGCCGCCGAGGCGCGCAAGGTTACGGACGCTGCGAATGGCGAGATTTTCTCGATTCTCGCGAACGTGGGCGACGCGAAGAGTCTTATCATCCATCCCGCTTCCACGACCCACTCGCAGCTTTCCGACGAAGACCTGCGCAAGGGCGGCGTCGTCCCGGAACTCATCCGCCTCTCCATCGGCCTTGAGCACATCGACGACATCATCGCCGCGCTCGACGAAGCGCTGGAGGCGATTTAGAATTTTCGATTTCCGATTTTCGATTTGTTTCAAGCATCCCTTTGGGGGCATGGAGAACAGGAGAGACAGAAGAGGGAAATCGAAGAATTCGTTTCAATCTTTCAAAGGAGAACTACCATGAACAAGACAAAAATCATCATTGCGGCCGCGGCCGCGGCAATCGCCACGCACGGTATTTTCGCTGGCGTCCCGCTCAACAACCTGCAAGGCACTGGAGGCATCGCCTTCAACCCTCTTGCATACACTGCCGGCCTGCCTTGGGACGGCGGCGAAACAAACGCCGTGAACGACTGGGTCTCGAAACCGCAGGTCGGCACGTGGTTCGTCAACCTCAACGACGCCGACATCAACTGGTACGCCGGCTCTGTGGCGCTCAACTTCGCAAAGAGACTTGAAGTTTCGTACGGCTACGGGTTCATTAACGCCCGCAAGTACGGCGACAAGTCCATAGAGACTCACAACCTCGGCGCCAAATTGCGCATTCTCGACGAGAACGCATTCGAGACGTCCTGGGTGCCGGCGATCGCAGTCGGCGGCGTCTACAAGCATACCGATTCGAAAACGGTAGATGCCCTAGGCCTCGACAAATACGGGTTCGACGCCTACATCGTCGCTACCAAGTTGATAACCCAAACTCCCGTCCCAGTGCTCGTCTCCGGCGGCCTCCTCTATACGGATGAAGTCGTGAACGGCGTGGTCGGGCACAATGACTACGACACCGTTGCGTTCGGCAACGTCGACATCCTGCCGGCCGAGAACATCGCGATCGGCGTCGAATACAAGCAGGGAGCGCGTGTCGGCGACGGAATACGCAATCACGACTACTGGGACGGACACGTCGCGTGGTTCGTCACCGACAGGCTGACTCTGGTGGCGGCGTTCGCCGAAACCGGCGACAAGGACAAGTTCTATCGCCGCGGGTCGGCGAAGAACCTCGGCGTCGGCTCCGGCGTCGTGTTCTCTCTCCAATATCAATTCTAAATGAGAAAGACGAAAGGAAACGACAATGAGCAAGATTGCAAAGAATATTCTGGAGAAAACGGGCGGCACGCCGCTCGTTGAAATCTCCGGCAGATTGAACAAGGGCGGCGCGAGGGTGCTCGCAAAGGTCGAGTATTTCAACCCCGGCGGAAGCGTCAAGGACCGCATAGCGCTCGCGATGGTCGAGGCGGCGGAAAAGGACGGCACTCTCCGGCCCGGCGCCACGATCATCGAGCCTACGAGCGGCAATACTGGCGTAGGCCTCGCGCTCGTCAGCGCGGTCAAGGGCTACCACCTCATCCTCACCATGCCCGAGACGATGTCGGTCGAGCGGCGCCGACTTGCGGCCGCCTATGGCGCCGAGATCGTCCTCACGCCCGGTCCGGCCGGCATGAAGGGGGCGATTGCAAAGGCGAACGAACTCAGAGACGCGACTCCTGGCGCGGTCATCCTCCAGCAGTTCGAGAACCCAGCCAACCCCGCCGTCCACTACCGCACCACGGGACCTGAAGTGTGGGAAGGGACGCATGGCGAGATCGCAGCGTTCGTCGCAGGCGTCGGCACCGGCGGCACGATCACCGGCACGGGCAGATACCTCAAGGAGAAAAACCCTGGCGTCAAGCTTTTCGCGGTCGAGCCCGATACCTCGCCGGTCCTCTCTGGCGGCCAGCCCGGTCCCCACAAGATCCAGGGCATCGGCGCCGGGTTTGTGCCCAAGGTGCTCGATATGACGCTTCTCTCCGAGGTCGTCAAGGTTTCGGCGGATGACGCCGGCGCCACGGCGCGCGCCGCCGCAGCCGACGATGGACTGCTCGTCGGCATTTCCTCCGGCGCAGCCCTCTGGGCCGCATTGGAACTTTCCAAGCGCCAGGAGTTCGAAGGCAAGACGATCGTCGCGCTCCTCCCAGACACCGGCGAGCGCTATCTCTCGACCTGGCTGTTCGAATGACACATTACTTCAAGCCTGTCGTCGACCGCGCGGAGGCTTTGCCGCTGGGCAAGCCGGTCGTGTCGGCGACGGGGCTCGCCGGCTGGGGACGCTCTAACGACATCCGTACAAGAAGGGTGGGCAAGGACCTGATCCTCGTCGGCGGCCAGACGCGCGATGTCGGGGTGGGCTTTGCGCCGGTTGGAGTTCGTGTGACGATCGCCGCCGCACACCAGGCCAACGCCGTCTGCGCCTTGTTGTTGGGGAAAGAGTTGTAGGTGATGCCACTATTTGACAAAGCGGCGGGGAAACCGCGCAATTTGACGCATCGGGAATTGGCGGATTTGATCGCCTGGCCTGACGCCAAAGCGCTTTTTGCCGCCGCGTATGCCGTCAAGGTTCGCGAAACAGGAAAGAAAGTGTCCTTCCGCGGTCTCATCGAGGCCGGAAACATCTGCGAGAAGGACTGCTATTACTGCGGCATAAGGAAATCGAATGCCAATGTCAACCGCTACAGGATGGATGCCGGCGAAATCGTCCGCGAGGCGGAATGGGCGTTCAAGGCGGGATACGGCAGCCTTGTGATCCAGTCCGGCGAATTGACCGGCGCGGCGAACGCGGCTTTCTTCGAAGACGTCCTCGGACGCATCCACGCGTTCGGCGGCGATGCGTTCGGCGTCACGCTCAGCCTTGGCGAACAGACCGAGGAGACATACCGCAGATGGCGCGAAGCGGGCGCGCACCGCTATCTCCTGCGCATCGAGACGTCGAACAGGGAACTCTACGCGAAGCTCCATCCGCATGATCATTCGTGGGAGGCGAGGCGCGATTGTCTGCGCGCACTGAGGAGATGCGGCTACCAGGTCGGGACCGGCGTGATGTGCGGTCTGCCCGGACAGACGTTTGACGACCTCGCGTCGGATATCGAGTTCTTTGCGGCGGAGGATGTCGACATGATCGGCATGGGTCCTTACATCCCGCACGCGGATACTCCCTTGGGCAAGGATGCGGAATGGACGGCGGAAAAACAAAAGGAACGTTTCGAGCTCGGGCTTCGCATGATCGCCGCGACGAGGCTCTATCTGCACGACGTGAACATCGCCGCCGCTACGGCGTTGCAGGCGCTCGATCCGGAAGGCCGCGAGAAGGGTCTTCTCGCGGGAGCGAACGTCGTAATGCCGAATATCACCGACACGCGCTTCCGCGCCGACTATCAGCTTTACGCGAACAAGCCCTGCCTCGACGAAAATTCCACTTTGTGCCGTGAATGCCTGAAGCGGCGTATTGCTTCGACAGGCGAGGAGATTCTTTGGAACAGGCGCGGCGATTCGCCGCATTTCGGAAAGAAGAACGCAAAATGAAGGAAGATGGAATTTCACGCGAAGAGGCGTTGAGGCTTCTCGCGCCGGGAAACAGGGAAGAACTGCGCGAGAGGGCGCACGAGACCACGGAGCGGTGCGTCGACAAGCGATTTGATTTCTGTTCGATAATCAACGCGCGCTCGGGCCGCTGCACCGAGAACTGCAAGTGGTGCGCACAGTCGGCGCACTGGAAGACGGGTTGCGAAACATATGGATGGGTCGGCACGGACGCTTGCGTGGAAGCGGCAAAGGAGGCGGAGGCGAACGGCGCGGACAGGATCGGAATCGTTACGTCCGGCCGAAGCCTTTCTTCCGGGGAAGTGGATGACGTATGCGCGGCGCTGCGCGAAATGCGCAAGGCTTGCGCGAAGATAGGACTTTGCGCTTCCCTTGGACTCGTTTCCGGGGCGGATCTTGCCAAAATGAAAGAAGCCGGCCTTCAACGCGTCCATTGCAATATCGAATCCGCGCCTTCGCTCTTTCCGGCGCTCTGCACCACGCACACGTTCGAGGAAAAACTTTCCACACTCCGCGCCGCGAAGAAACTCGGCTTCCAGATTTGCTGCGGAGGAATAATCGGCATGGGCGAGACGGACGAGGAACTCGTTGAATTTGCATTCGCGCTCAAGGAAATCGGACCGGATTCCATACCTGTGAACGTACTCCATCCTATAGGAGGGACTCCGCTCGGGGATTTGCCGATACTCGACCCAGAGCGCGTGATCGATGCGGTGGCGCTCCTTCGTTTGGTAAATCCTTCAATACCACTTCGCTTCGCGGGCGGCAGACGCGACATGTCGGATGAAACCGCTGCGAAGTGCATATACGTTGGCATATCGGCCGGCATCGCAGGACCGCTTCTCACGACCCCCGGCGCGGATTTCGACGACGACCGCGAACTCGCCTTGCGGGCGGGATACTCGGTCGGGTGCAGCCGCGGAGGAGGCAGATGAAGATAGCGGTAGGTCTTTCGGGCGGGGTCGATTCGGCGGTTGCCGCCCTTCTGCTGAAACGAGCCGGGCACGACGTGACAGGCGTCACGATGAAACTGTGGCGCGAAGGACGCTACAAGGGAGGCTGCCGCGACGCATGCTTCGGTCCGGGCGAGAGCAAAGACATTGCGCTTGCAGGCGCTTTCGCAAAGATGGCGGGAATCGAGCACAACGTCATCGACCGCGCCGACGAATACGAGCGCGTCGTCATAGAATACTTCCGCCGGGAAAAGGCCGCCGGACGCACTCCCAATCCATGCGTCGTGTGCAATGCGCTCGTCAAGTTCGGAGTGCTCGTCGAAACCGCGACGCAAAGTTTCGGGTTCGACCGGTTTGCGACCGGACACTACGCGCGAATCGTCAGCCACGGCGGCAGGCTCGCCGTAGCGCAGGCGTGCGACTGCACCAAGGCCATCGACCGCGACAGGATCGAGGTGATGCTCAACACGTCCGGCGCACGAAACGCCGACGAAGCCGTGCGTATAGCCAGGATCGGCAGGACGGCCGGCTTCAACTGGCTCAAGATAGAGATACACCCCGACGCCCGCTATCTTCTGCCCGATCCTGTAGAGACGCTCGCCGCAGTGATGCATGACTGTCTCGACGCGCGAGTCGCCGGACTTCCGCGACAGGATCGTCCTCACCGCGGCGGACAACATGAGCGCGGGCTCGCGCGTCACGCCGGGCGGCTACGCCTCGGCGCGCAAGACCGAGACCGCCCAGTTCACACTTGCCGACGCCCGCTTCCCGGCCGAGGTGTTCGCCGCCATCCGCGCAAACGGACAGGAGGCGGTTTTCAAGACATGGGACAACAGAATCTGAAAGGAGAAAACAAAATGGAAGACCGACAGGAACTCAACAGAAACCTGGCGCAGATGCTGAAGGGTGGAGTCATAATGGATGTGACGACGCCCGAGCAGGCGAAGATAGCCGAGGCCGCAGGCGCGTGCGCGGTCATGGCGCTCGAGCGCATACCGGCCGACATACGCGCGGCGGGCGGCGTCTCGCGTATGAGCGACCCGGCGATGATCAAGGGCATCCAGGCCGCCGTCTCGATCCCCGTCATGGCGAAGTGCCGCATCGGCCACATCGTCGAGGCCAGGATACTGGAGGCGATAGAGATCGACTACATCGACGAGTCGGAGGTCCTTTCACCCGCCGACGACACGCGCCACATCGACAAGACGAAGTTCGCCGTGCCTTTCGTATGCGGCGCGCGCGACCTCGGCGAAGCGCTGCGGCGCATCGGCGAGGGCGCGACGATGATACGCACGAAGGGCGAACCTGGGACGGGAGACGTGGTGCAGGCCGTGAGGCACATGCGCAAGATGCAGAGCGAGATACGCCGCGTCGCCTCTCTGCGCGAGGACGAGCTTTACGAAGCGGCGAAGGAGCTTGCCGCGCCGTTAGAACTCGTGAAGTTCGTCCACGACAACGGCAGACTGCCCGTCGTTAACTTTGCGGCGGGAGGCGTTGCCACGCCTGCCGACGCCGCGCTCATGATGGAACTTGGTGCTGAGGGAGTCTTCGTGGGAAGCGGCATCTTCAAGAGCGGAGATCCGGCGAAGCGCGCGGCGGCGATCGTTCAGGCGGTCACCAACTGGCAGGATTCAAAGCTACTTGCGAAACTCTCCGAAAACCTCGGCCCGGCAATGGTCGGCATCAACGCCGAAGAGATCGAGACCATAATGGAAGAGCGCGGGAAGTAGTGGTTAGTGACTAGTGGCTAGTTATTAGTGGCTAGTGATTAGTGGTTCGTAAGTAGGAGTGCGGAATGAAGGTTGGAGTACTGGCAGTACAAGGTGCGTTTGCCGAGATGGCGGCGTACTGGCGGGCGCAGGGCGCGGAGACGTTCGAGATACGGCAGCTTGCCGATCTGGAGCGCGACATTGATCAGCTCGCCCTGCCCGGCGGCGAATCGACCGTGCAAGGGAAGCTCCTTCATGATCTCGGACTCTTCGAGCCGTTGAAGGAGCGCATCCAGAGGGGGATGCCGGTCTTCGCCGTCTGCGCCGGATTGATCCTTCTCGCCGAAAAGGTTGAGGACGACGGCGGACGCACCGGCGTGCGTCCCTCCCAATGGTTCGGCGTGTTGCCCGTGACGGTGCGGCGCAACGCCTACGGACGCCAGCTCGGCAGCTTCAGGACGGTCGGCACGTTCTACGGCAAACCGGACGTGCCGATGACCTTCATTCGCGCGCCGTCCATTACAACCGTCTCGCCCGAAGCCGAAGTCCTCTCGACCTTCAACGGAGAACCCACCGCCGTCCGCTGGCGCAACATCACTGCCTGCACGTGGCATCCCGAACTGAACACCTGACAGAGGAACAGGAGGCATTGCCTTCAACCCGTTGGCATATACGGCAGGGTTGCCATGGAACGGCGGCGAAACAAACGCCTCGGCGCGCGCCGTAGCGGCGAAAGAAGGCCTCCTTGTCGGCATCTCCTCCGGCGCCGCTCTCTGGGCCGCATTGGAACTCTCCAAACGCCCGGAGTTCGACGGCAAGACGATCGTCGCGCTCCTCCCAGACACCGGCGAGCGCTATCTCTCCACTTGGCTTTTCGAATGAGAGAAGAGGGAATGTGAAAATGTGAAAGTGTGAAAGTGTGAAAATGCCGTGCGCCTGCCGCGCTGTCGCGGTGGCGGCCGCGATTCCACATTTTCACATTTTCACATTTCCACATTTTCACACTATTCAAGGCTTTGGGAAAATGGTATAATAAAATTCCTAAACTAGAAAAAGGTTTGAGGATGACCAACGACGACAACAAGAGTCCGCAGGGCGGCGGCAAAACCCCGCTTGTCCCGTATATGACGCCGCTTATGGCGTTCGGATTGTCGTTTGGTTTCGCAGTGGGCTGGGGGGCGTTTATCGTCACCGGCTCTTCTTTTTTGCCCGGGGCCGGGCCGCTTGGCGCGTTGATTGCAATAGGCATTGGCGGCGTTGCGATGGTGGTGTTCGCTCTGAACTACTACCGGCTGTGTCTGCGATTCCCCGGACCCGGAGGAGCGTTCACCTATACGAAGAATGTGTTCGGCGACGACCACGGGTTCCTCGTCGGGTGGTTCCTTTTCCTGACATACATTGCGATTCTGTGGGCGAATGCGATGAGCGTCAAGTTGATGGTCCGCTATGTGTTCGGCGATGTATTGCAATTCGGCTTCCATTATGCGATCGCCGGGTTCGACGTATACATGGGCGAGGTGCTGCTGACGTCGGCAGTCGTCGTGGCGACGGGGGTTTTGTGTTTCGCCGGGAAGCGTTTCATGGCGGCGTTGCAGGCGGTGATGGCGTTCGTGTTCATCGCGTGCGTGGCGTGTGTTTTCACGGCTCTTGCGTCCGGCCACGAAGGAGGTCTGGCGACGATGGCCCCGCTTTTCGCCGAAGGCCGCAACGGCGTGTTCGCCGTATGCTCGGTCCTCGCTATGATGCCGTGGGCGTTCGTGGGCTTCGAGGCGGTGACGAATTCAGCGGGCGAATTCAAATTCGCCATCAAGCGCAAACTGCTCTATGTGATGCTCGCGGCCATTGTCATCGGTGTGTTCATATACGTCGCGCTGACTCTGCTGCCGGTCTTCTCGCATCCCGGGCGCTTTGCAACGTGGGCGGACTACATCGCGGCGCGGCCGGGCCTCGAGGGCATCGAGGGGTTGCCGACTTTCTGCGCTGCGAAGCTTGCGTTCGGCCGGCTCGGACTTGCGTTGATGGCGGCCGCGATGGTCTGCGGCCAGTTGACGGGCGTCGTCGCCTCGTACGTCGCCACCAGCCGCCTGATGTATGCAATGTCGCAGAATTCCATGCTGCCGGAGTGGTTCGGCAGGCTCGACCGCAACGCGGCTCCGCGCAACAACATCCTGTTCGTCATGGGCCTTTCGGTCGCAGTGGCGTTTCTCGGCCGCGCCGTCATTTCCTGGCCGATCGACAATTCCGGCATCGGCGCCGCGTTCGCCTACGGCTACACGTCGTTCGCCGCATTCAAGGTCAATACCGAGGGAGGCCTCGGCAAGATATTCGCCGAACGCGCCATGGGCCTCGCGGGGCTTGCAATGGCCGGCTTCTTCGCCTTCCTCCTTCTGGTGCCGAACCACCTCTCCGGCACGACGCTCTCGGCCGAGTCCTACCTCATGCTCGCCGTCTGGAGCATCGCAGGCTTCCTTTACTACAAGCACATATTCCGCGTCAACCCGACGGGCGACGTCGGCCAGTCGATGGTCGTCTGGGTCTCTTACATCATCCTCACAATCTTCTCGTCGCTCATGTGGGTGCGCCAGACCACGCACAACGCCGCGCGGGAAATCCTCGTGAGCATCACGAAACCCATCAGCGTCATGGTGGATATCGACGCGAACATGGCGGTTTTCGATTCCATGCTCCGCCGCAATTCCTTCGTCGAACTTGCGTTCATGATCATATCTCTCGTCATCATGATCGGCGTCTATTCCATCCTACGCAAGCGCGAACAGGATATGGCCGTCGCAAAATCCCAGCAAGAGCAGATCAACAAGGCAAAGAGCTACTTCTTCTCGACTGTCAGCCACGACATCCGCACCCCGCTCAACGCCATTATCGGTTTCTCGCAAATGCTCAAGGAAGGCTTCAAGACCCGCGAAGAGCACGACCAGGCGATCGATTCCATCCTCCTCAGCGGCAAGACTCTCCTTCAGCTCATCAACGACGTCCTCGATCTCTCGAAGCTCGAGTCGGGCAAAATGCATATAAACCCCGAACCGACTGACTGCCGCGCTCTGCTCGTAGACATCGCCGACTCTTTCCGAATCGCGAACAAGGGTTCTGTGCTCGACATACGCTCGAACATCGACGCGATGCCTGTCTTGATGCTCGATCCGCAACGCATGCGGCAGATCGTTTTCAATCTGATGGGCAACGCGGTGAAGTTCACGAAAACCGGTTTCGTGGAAGTCCGCGCATCGTTCCTGCACACGCCGGGACACGACGAGGGCATCTTCCGTCTGGATGTGGAAGACTCTGGCTGCGGCATCAGTGACGAAGATTTGAAGAAGATAGCGACCCCCTACGTACAGGTGGGCGACAAGGCCGCGCGCCACGGCGGAACCGGTCTCGGGCTTGCAATCACGCGCCAGCTCGCCGCGGCGATGGGCGGTGAGATGGTCGTCGCCTCCGAACTCGGCAAGGGAACGACTTTCTCTATCATCGTGCCCGGCGTCAAGACCGGCGAGTTGGAAGTGGCGCAAACGAGGCTCGATCTGAGCAAAGATGTCGCCGCGCCCGGCAAAGGCGCCGACCCGGGCAAGTCTCGCCATATCCTTATCGTCGACGACCAGAAGATGAATATTTTGGTCCTCAAGGCCATGTTGCCAAAGGTCGGTCCTTTCGATATGGAAACCGCATCGAACGGGCGCGAAGCGTTGCAGATTCTGGAGGCCTCCACCGCCGACAAGCCTTTCGATCTCGTCTTGACCGATATGTGGATGCCGGAAATGGACGGCGAGGCGCTTGTGCGCGCCATCCGCCGCAATCGCCGCTTCGCCGACTTGCCCGTCTACGTGATCACGGCAGATGTCGAATCGCGCGGCACCTACGCCGGAGCCGGCTTCACTGGCATGCTTCTCAAGCCTGTCACGCTGGAAAACCTCAATAGCGTCTTGAAAGGTTGAGGATTTTTCGCATTTGCCGGCGAGTTCGGTCTTGTCAGCGGGGAAGCGCGCGACGCCGTCGGCGCCTCGACCGCTCCGGAGGCCAAGCGCGACCTCACCTACGGCGGCATCGGCGTGAAGCTGGATTTTTAGCATTCTTCGGCCTCCCGGGCCTCTGTGTTAAAACGAGATGCTTGGAGCAGCCGGAAAACCGGAAAACCCTCCATTGCTTCTTTTTCTTGAAAATGCAGGTGGTTGTTGCCGAAAAACACTATGATTTCGTGCTATCATATATCCAGCATCGAAGAGCTGGAATATGGAATTAAACGGACTGGAAAACTTTCTTGAGAAGATACGCTCAGGACGGACGCCGCTTGGCGCCGCCATCACATTCACCGATCCTGCGGTGACGGAGCTGTCGTGTGCGGCGGGGTTCGATTTCATGTGGTTAGACGGCGAGCACGGCGCGTTTCAGCGCGAGACGGCCATGCTGCATTTGATGGCCGCGCGTGGCACTGGCGTCGCGACTTTCTACCGCGTGCCGGCGTGCGACCACACGGAAATCAAGAACATCATAGATTTCGCACCGGCGGGGATCATCGTGCCGATGGTATTGACCGCCCAAGACGCGGCGAGGGCGGTTTCGTTCTGCCGCTACCCCGTCCACGGCGGGACGCGAGGGTTCGGGCCGCGGCGCGGTCACCTCTACGGCGCGGGCGATTTCGAGTCGTATCTTGCGGCGTCGGCGCGAGAACCGCTCGTCATGATCCAGCTTGAACATGTCGAGGCCGCGCGCAATCTGGACGCCATACTTGACGTTCCTGGCGTCGATGCCGTCATTGTAGGGCCATACGATTTTACAATGTCCATGGGCAAGCCCGGACAGTTCGACGACCCGGAGATTTCCGCCTTGTTCGGCGAGTGCTGCCGGAAGGTCCGTGCAAAGGGGCTTTTGCTCGGTTGCTACACCGAAAGCGGCTTCGACGTCTGGAGACGGCGCGGAGTCCAGTTCATGGCAATCAAGAACGATACGAACGCAATGCTCATGGGTTACGAGGAGATGATTCGCCGTGCGCAGGGAAGTTGAGAGATCGCTCGAAGCCAACAAAGCGGCATACGAGGCGTTGCGCGGCGGTTTGCGTCCGGGCATGACCGAGGCAGACGCCTTCGAGCTCGTCCGCGAGGCGGTCGAGCGAGTATGCGGCGCGGAAAGCCACGAGTTCACCGGCGACTTCGTCGGAGGTGTGCGCACCGGCGCTGTCGAGGGCCCGGCGACGGATCTCGTGCTCAAGGAAGGGGATTTGTTCATCTGCGATCTCTCCGTTCGGCGCGGAGAAACATGGAGCGACACGTGCCGCACGTTCTTCCTCGGCAAGCCGACGCCCCCGCAGCGCGCGGCATACGCCGCCGCGCTCGACCTCATGCGGCATTGCGAGCGCTTCGTCCGTCCGGGTGTTGTCTGCGAAGACGTGAAGAGCGAGGCGGAGCGCTTCCTCGCCGCGCATGGTCTCGCTGGACGCATGCCGCACCACGTCGGGCATCTCGTCGGCCCCAAGCCCTACATGAAGCCGGCGTTCGAGGAGCGCGAGCGCGCGCTCCTGCCCGAGGGGGCGGTTTGCACGCTCGAGCCTGGCGTCTACTTTGACGGCGAGTGGGGACTGCGCATCGAGAACGACTACGCCGTAACGGCTTCGCGCCTTGAGAACCTCTTCGATTATCCTCTGGAAATGGAGTATTTCATCATATGAAAGCATGGGTTTGGGAAGGCAAGGACACTCTTCGGCTCGACGCGGGATACCCCGATCCCGTCGCGCGGCCGGGATGGGTCGTGTTGAAAGTCCGCGCGGCCGGCGTCTGCTCTACCGACGTCTCGATAATTCGCGGCCGGGTTTGCGCATGGAAGGCGCCGGGCGTCCTCGGCCACGAGATATGCGGCGAAGTCGTCGAACTGGGCGAGGGCGCCAAGGGCGTCGATACGGGCGACCGCGTCGTGGTGGAGACGTCCGTCGGCTGCGGGATATGCGTCCAGTGCCGCACCGGCAACAAGCACCTCTGCCAGGACGCGGGCGAGATTGGTTTTCCTCCATTCGACGGCGGCTACGCCGAATACGTGGCCGTCCCGGACAACTGCTGCCGCAAAATGCCGCAAGCGATGACCGATGAACAGGGCGCGATTCTGGAGGCCTCGATTTGCCCGTTCGGCCGGATATTCAGGGATCCGCCGCAAGCTGGCGCGACGGTCCTCGTGCAAGGCGTCGGCGTCGCGGGGCTTTCGTTCATCCAGGCCGTGAAGTGTTTCGGTGCGACGACGGTCGTAGCCGCGGGGCGCAACCAGTCGCGCCTCGAGGACGCGAGGCGCTTCGGCGCCGATGTCGTGGTGAACACGCGCGAGCAGAGTCTGGAGGAGACCGTGCGCAAACTTACCGGCGGACGCGGCGTCGATGTTTCGATCGACGCGGCCGGCGCACCGGTCACTTTCAAGAACGCGCTCTCCCTTTGCGCGCCGGGCGGCACGGTGCATCTTTACGGGCTTGCGTCTGAAAGCGCCCAGATGCCGCTTGCGGTGGACGATGTCGTCTTCCGCCAGCTCACGATACGCGGCGGGACGAACAACGAACTCGCCTGGACGCCGCTCATGGAACTCATCGCGCACGGCCGCTTTGACAACGCCGGCATGGTCACGCACCGTTTCGGCTTCGACGAGCTGCCTGCGGCGATCGATATCGTGGATAGACACCCCGACGGCCTCATAAAAGCGGTGATCAAAAGTTGAAAAGTTGAAAGGTCCGGGGTGTGACCTGGAATATCTAGAACTTCTAGAACATCTAGAGCCTCTAGTAAACAGCGAAAGGCACAATATGAAAATAGTCAAGGTCGAAGCGATACCCGTCCGCCAGAAAGGCGAAATAAAGGAAATAAACGACAGCGCCCAGGACGGCGTCATAATCCGCGTTACGACGGACGAGGGGATTGTCGGCTACGGCGAAGTGGATTCCGCGCCGTGGGTGATAAAAGCGATTATCGAGTCGCCCGTGTCGCACCGCACGTGCCAGGGGCTCGCGAACGTCGTCGTTGGCCGCGACCCGTTCGACTACAAGAAAATCTGGGACGATATGTACCTGCATTGCAACTTCTATGGCAACCACGGTGCGGCGATACAGGCCATGAGCGGCATAGACATCGCCATATGGGATATCCTGGGCAAGGCGCTCGGCAAACCCATATGGCAGCTCCTCGGCGGGAAATACCGCGACAAGGTCCGCTGCTACGCATCCGTCTTGATGCCTTACACCGAGGCCGAGGCTGCCGCCGAGGCGATCAAGTGGAAGGATAAGGGGTATACGGCGATCAAGCTCGGGTGGGGCGGCTTCGAGCAGCCGCTCGCGACCGAAGTGAAGCTCGTCGCTGCCGCGCGAGAAGCGGTCGGCGACGATATCGACCTGCTATTCGACATCGGCTACATACCGTCCGACAAGGTGACGATCGACGTCGCCTCGCGCATTCAACTCGTGAAGGCGATCGAGAAATACAACCCGTTCGCCATCGAGGAGGCGCTCTGGCCGCACGACTATCTGGGCTACAAGCGCCTTCAGGAATCGACCTGGGTGCGGATCGTCTGCGGCGAAAACGAGACGACGCGCTTCGGCTTCAAGCAGCTCATCGACTACTGCCGCCTCGGCTTCGTCCAGCCGGACATCACGCGCTGCGGCGGCATAACGGAGGCGGCGCGCATCGCGTCCTATGCCGAGGTGAACGCCGTGAACGTGGTGCCGCATTGCTGGAGCTCCGGCATCGTCGAAGCGGCGTCGCTTCAAATCATCGCATCCATACCGAATGCGGAGTTGCTCGAATACTGCGAACAGGACACCCCCATCCGCCGCGATCTAGTCCCGGACGACATTCCCGCAATCGACGGCTACGCGACCGTGCCGGACAAACCCGGCCTCGGCATCGAAGTCTCCGACGAAGCAGTAGAGTTCTACCGTTGCGACGAGCCATACCGCTTCGCGTAAGTAGGAAGTAGAAAGTAGGAAGTAGAAAAGTTTAAGTAGGAAGTAGGAAATTTGCCGCTCGGGGGCTTGTACGCTCTATCTCCTACTTCCTACTTTATCTTACAACTTCTGAAAGGATTATCATGAAAGGCAAATCTCTTGCAATAGCCGCGATGTTCGGCATGGTGTTCATGGTGGGGTTCGTCACCATGTTCACGGGACCGCTCGCGGCTGTCGTGAAGGCGCAGTTCGGCGCGTCGAACGCGCTTTCGCAGTTCGGGGCGGCGGCGAATTTCATCGCCTATCTGTTCATGGGGCTGCCCTGCGGGCTGATGCTAAAGCGGCGCGGCTACCGCTTCACGTCGCTCGCGGCGATCGTCGTCGGCGCACTCGGCGTCGGGTTGCAGATTCTGGCCGGGTTTGCCGCGTCGTTCGCCATTTACGTCGCGGGGGCCTTTGTCGCGGGTCTTTCAATGTGCATGCTTAATACTACGGCGAATCCCCTCTTGAACACGCTCGGCGGCGGCGGCAATGGCGGCAACACTCTCGTCCAATACGGCTGCACGTTCAACTCGTTCGGCGGCATGGCCTCGCCGCTCATAATCGGTTTCTTGATCGGCAACGAAATTTCGAAGGCGAATGTGCTGGATGCGCTCCCGGTCCAGATTGCCGCGCTCGTATTCTTCGCGTCCGGCTTTGCCGTCATTTACAAAACGGACATCCCCGAGCCGCACCTCGAGCGTGACGCGCCGTCGCCGTGGCGGGACGTCGCCGCCGCGTTCAAATTCCGCCATTTCGCGCTCGGGGCGCTTGCGATGTTCCTCTTCGAGCCTGTAGAGTGCGGCATTTGCAACATGGTGAATCTTTATCTCACTGCGGAAGGGACGCCGGCGTATTCCGGCGCCGTGGCCGGCGGCGCGATGGTCTCGGCATATTGCGCTTTCATGATGGCGGGGCGCTTCGGCGCCGGCGTCTTCGGCAAGCGCGTCTCGCCGCGCGTCATGGTCTCTGTCGCCGCGCTTTTCTGCATCGCGCTTCTCGCAGCGGCGGCGTGCGTGCCGTTCGTCCGCGTCGCGATACCGTTCACTGCGGTGACGCTCCCGCTTTCTGCGATTTTGATGACGCTGTGCGGTCTCGGCGTCTCGGTGATGTTCGGCGGCATTTTCAATCTGGCGACGGAGGGCCTCGGACGGC
Source organism: Verrucomicrobia bacterium UBA3761 (assembly GCA_002371135.1). Taxonomy (GTDB): domain Bacteria; phylum Verrucomicrobiota; class Kiritimatiellia; order RFP12; family UBA1067; genus UBA1067. The sequence goes on from DFGB01000001.1 coordinate 150,585, forward strand.
TCGTGCCGGTCGCCTCCGGCATTACGATGTCGCTCGTCTCGGGCGGTGCGCTGCTCGCGCTCGTCGGACTCGTCGCGGACGGTTTCGGCATTCTTTCCAGCTGCTGGGTGTTCGCGCTCTTTCTCGGCTATATCCTCTTTTTCGCGCTCTCCGGCTCGCGCACCGCCGTAGTTTCGTGCGTCGCGCTCGCCGCATGCGCGGCGTCCGCCGCCGGCGCGACGGACGAGGAGCTGCACGGCGTCGATACGTGGGCCGGGATAAAGCCGCTCCCCGCCGTCGTGAACGAAACCGGGCGCGAGGCGTCGGCCAATCTCATATCCCTGCGCGGCGAATGGGAATGCGTCGCCCAGCCGAAACCTTTCCCGCGCCGCTATTTGCATACGCGCGTGCCGTTCGCCAAGGCGGACGAAACGACCCCTTCGAACCGCGTATTCAGAGTGGACGCGCCGTGGTCGAAGGCCCGCAAGATTTGCGTGCCTGGCGCATGGGAGGCGCAAGGCGTTGGCGAGGAAGGGATGTCGAAGCCGTGGGACGCGCTGTGGGATTCGAGCCCCAAGATGCTGCGCCACGTCTATATGGGGGAGCTTTGGTATCGCAAGTCCGTTGCGCTGCCGCAGGAGTGGGCCGGGAAGACGGTGTGGCTGAAGATCGGCGGCGTCAAGGCGCAGGGCTGGTTCTGGGTGAACGGTAATCCGGTCGCGTGGGTGGACAACTACTGCGGCACGTACAAGTACGATATAACGCCGTTCGTGAAACCAGGCGCGGCGAACCGCATCACCGTATGCGTGAACAACGCCTTGCCGTCGCGCAAGGGGCTCATGTCGAACGTCCACCGCTGGGGCGGAATATACCGCGATATCGAGCTCGAGGCGACGGGCGCGACCCGCATCGACGACGCATGGGTGCGCGGCGACTTCGACGCCGCGTGCGCCGAGGCGCATGTCGTTGTCGCCGGGCCGGCGGCGAACGCGTTCCGTGTGCGCGTGACGGTCGAGGGCGCTGCGGCGGAATCGCCCGCGAGCGAGGAGGGCGAGACAGTCGTGCGTCTGCCGCTCCGAGATTTCCGTCCGTGGTCGCCGGAACATCCTAACCTCTATTGGGCGCGGATCGAACTCCTTGACGAGGCGGGTGCGGTCGCCGAGACGCGGCGCGAGCGCTTCGGCGTCCGCAAGCTGGAAGTGCGCGGCGGCGAGTTCTATCTCAACGGCCACCCGTATTTCCTGCGCGGCTTCGGCGACGACAGCGTATACCCGCTCACCGGCCTGCCGCCCGCCGACCGCGAGGCCCACCTCGCGCATCTCATGAAGGCCCGTGCGGCCGGTTTCAACTTCGTCCGTCTACATACCCACTGCGAAGTGCCTGAGTATTTCGAGGCGGCCGACGAGGCCGGCATCCTCGTTCAAGCCGAACTGCCATACTACACCGACATCCCGACCGAGGCGTTCGCGTTCGATCCCCTGCGCGACCTCGGGGAACTTTACGCGCATTATCGCCGCCATCCGTCGTTCGCCGTCTATTGCGGCGGGAACGAGGGACGGCTAGGCCCGTATGTCGAGAAGAAGATGTATGAATTTGTCAAAACCGTCGACCCCGACAGGCTCGTCCTCCATCAGGACGGCGACAGGCCGTGCTGGCTCGAATGCGGCGACGATGACGGCTGCAACGACCCCGGCAACTCGGACTTCGATTCCGGCCCTCGCAACGTATGGCCGCGCGGCTCGTTCAATCCCGGCCGCCCGTTCGTCTGCCATGAATACCTGAACCTCTGCGTCAAGCAGGATACGCGCCTCGCGCCGCTCTACACCGGCGCGTGGCTCGCGCCCGACTCCCGCGAAGATCGCGCCGCGTGGCTCGCCGCGCGCGGCCTCGACCTCGCATGGGGCGACGCCTTGCAGGACGCCCAGCATACTCTCCAGGGCGTCTACCAGAAGCGCGGCATCGAAGAAGCCCGCAAGGATCCATATTGCGACGGCTACTGCTTCTGGACCATCGTCGACGTGGCCGTCGCCAACGGCGCAATACATTCGGCGCAAGGGCTCTTCGATCCATTCTGGCAGACGAAGAAGGGCGGACTTTCCCCGGAGGCGTTCGCGATGTTCAACTCCGCGAGCGCTCTTCTGGCCGATTTCGCGCCGGACTGTCCCGTGGCCGCGGCGGGCGAGAAGCGCGAAGTCTCGTTCCTTTTCGCGAACTACGACGGCGCTCCAAAGCGCGGCGCAGTCTTGCGCTGGCGTCTCGTCGCCAACGGCGCGACGCTGCTGGAAGGCACGGAGAGGCTAGCCGAGATTCCAGAGGGGAACGCCCGGCCGGTCGCCAGCGTGTCGTTTGCCGTCCCGCCGGTCGCAAAAGCGGTGAAGGCTGTTCTCCATGCGGAAATCGACGGCACGGCGAATGAATGGGATTTCTGGCTCTTCCCGGCCCGCGGGAAGCGCGACGGAAGCTGCATCGCCGCCGACTCCTCGCTCCTGCCGCGGCTTTCGCGCCTCTACGGCGGCATAGTCGACGCCGCTTCGCCCGCCGCCGCCGATGCCCGCGTCGTCATAGCGCCGTATGGCTCGCGCACCGCCGCCGATGCGCTCGCACGCGGCAAGAACCTCCTGACCATCTCCGGCGGCGACGGCAGGCCGAACGTCTCTCTCGGCTGGTGGTCGATGGGGAGCCAGGTCGGCACCGCACTTTCGCGCACAAGCAAGACCCTTGCTCTTCTTCCGCACGAAGGCGCCATGACGCCGCTCCTCTTCCGCCTCGTCAAGGAAGGGGCTCATCCGCTCTCGGATGGAAGCCCCGGCGTCGCAGAGCCTATCATCGTCGGCGAGGGAAAGAAGGATTGCTTCCTCTACCTCGGCGAGATGCGATGCGCCGCAGGGCGTCACATCGCCGCCTTCGGTCTCGATCTCCTCTCCGGCAACCCGGAAGGCGCCGCCATCCTCGACGGCATTCTAGACGAACTGATGAAAATGTAAACGCATTGAAAAAAGGAAAACACTACCATGCAATAGGTTTTTATCGCAGAGACGCAGAGACGCAGAGTTCCCAAGGGTTTTTCGCATTTTTCATGAGACGTCAAATCAACACACTCTTTAGCCAAAATGAAAGAACTATGCGCTGTGCATATGAAATAACACCAACAAAATCCATAATCTCTGCGTCTCTGCGTCTCTGCGATAAAAATCTATTGTATGCTATTGAAAGGAAAACATGATATGAACATCCTAGCCATATGCGCACATCCCGACGATATCGAACTGAACGTGGGCGGCACCTTGCTCAAATACAAGAAGCAGGGCCACAAGATATTCATCGCCCTCACGACGAGCGGCAATACCGGCTCGAACGTAATGACCGACGTTGAGGAAATCGGGCGCGTCCGCGAGGCCGAGATGCTCCAGTCCGCCGCGATCTACGACGCCCGGGTGCGCTTCATGCGCAACGACGACGAGCGGCTTTTCGATACGAACGAGACCCGCACGCAGGTGCTCGACGCCATGCGCTGGGCGGACCCGGACGTCATCTTCACCCACAACCCGGCCGATGAATCGACCGACCACGCCATGACTTCCAAGCTCGTGCGCGAAATGCTGCTCTCGCTCCCCGGACGCAATCAGCAATCGAACGAGAAGCCTTGCGTCAAGAAGGCGTCGCTCTTCTACTGGGAGCCCACATACGGCATCGGCTACCTGCCGGAAGTCTACGTCGACATCTCGGACGAATGCGAGGAGAAGCTCAAGGGCATCTACTTCCACAAGAGCCAGTTTCCCTACATGGCCGAGTTCGGGTGCACCGACTTCGCCGAGGAGGCCCGCACCTGGGCGCGCTTCCGCGGCATCCAGAACGGCTGCAAATACGCCGAGACGTTCCAGGCGCACCGCATCCACGGCTACATGCCAGACTTCCATTTGCTTCCATCATGAAAGAATCAAGCAAGACTTCCCGTCGCGAGCGACCCGTCGTCGTAGTCGCGTTGCCGTTCGCCTACCGCGAGGGCGTGGACGAGTACAACGGCATCATGCGCCATCTTCGCGAAAGTTCCGACGATTGGGACCTTCGCATCGTGCGCCATTCGTTCGACGCGCAGCTCTTTCGCGGTCTGCCGCCGGACGCGGTCGATGGCGTCGTGTGCGGCATCGATACGCATCCCGGGCTCTCCGGATACGAACCGTATTTCGACGGCGAAGTGCTCGAGTTTCTTTGCTCGCGCTCCATCCCCGTCGTCGGCATCGATTTGCCGTTCGACCTTCACCGCTACGCCAAGCGCGGCGCGAAGTGCGCTTTCGTCTCGCTCGATTCCGAAGCCATCGGCCGCAAGGCCGCGCAACATCTTGCCAGGCTGGGCTGTTATGAATCGTTCGGCTTCGTCGGCAGCTTCGCGGATCGAGGCTGGTCTCGCGACAGAGGCGCGTTCTTCGCCCGCGAACTGCGCAGCCTCGGACGCCGCAACGTCCGGATTTTCCAAGGCGAGGTCAAGGGTCGCAAGGATGAACTGCTCGCCTGGCTCAAGCGCCTGCCCAAGCCCGCCGCCGTGTTCGCTTCGAACGACTATTGCGCGGCCGCCGTGCTGCGCATCTGCGAGGAGGGCGATTTGCGCGTCCCTGACGACCTCGCCGTACTCGGCGTCGACGACGACCCGATCCTTTGCATCCACACCCGCCCCTCGCTCTCCAGCATACGGCCCGACTTCGAAAGCGAGGGTTACCTCGCCGCGAAGACCCTTTCCATGCTGATGAAAGGCGAGAAGGCAAGCCCCTTCCAGCTCGTGGGCGGCTCGATGACGGTCACGGACCGCATGTCCACCGCGCCGTGCGCTCCTTCCGGCAGGCTCGTGAGGAGAGCGGACGAGATAATCGCCGAGCGCGCCTGCAAGGGGCTCAATTCCGACATCATCGCCGACATGCTCGGCATTTCTCGCCGCCTCCTGGACCTCAGATACCGCCAAATCAATGGTATCACCGTGCGCGAGGCCATAGAAAATGCCCGCATGGCGCGCGCCCGGAAACTCCTGACCACGACGCGCCTCTCCCACCGCGAAATCGCCCGCTCTTGCGGCTATAGCTCGGAAGCCTACATGGAACACGTCTTCGTCAAGCTCTTCGGCAAGACCATGAGCGAATACCGGAGCGGGAGCAGGAGATAGGAAGCAGGTAGTAGGGCAGGGGAAGGGTTGAGGGCGGTGCACGCGCCCTATCGCCAAGGAGGCGCGGCTTTAGCCG
>DFGB01000001.1:155870-168071 GCA_002371135.1 Verrucomicrobia bacterium UBA3761
GAGGCGCGGCTTTAGCCGCGCCACGGGAGGGCCGCGCTTCCGCGCGGCCGAAGTAGGGGACAGGGCCGCGCCTCCTTGACGTTAGGGCTGGCGCTAGGGCTGGCGATAGGGCGTGGCGCGGCTAAAGCCGCGCCTCCTTGACGTTAGGTTTGGCGCTAGGTTTGGCGATAGGGTGGGAAGCGCGGCCCTCCCGTGCGGCCCTTCCCTCTTCCCTCTTCCCTCCTTTGCCGAAAATTATATATGCTTGTTGCTTGGAAATTCCTGTGCGGATGCTATAATTTCTCGTGTGCGGGGAGGTGTCTCGCCGCGACAAAGGAGCTAGACTACGATGAAAGCATTATCGAAAGCAGTTGGCGCTTTGTGCGCCGTGTTCGCTCTTGCGTTGTCCGCTTTGGCGGCGGGAACATATACGTGGACGGCCGACGGAAACGCAATCGGTTCGGCCGCCTATGTAAAGATATTCGACGACGTCGGCGCGTTCACAGGCCGCCTCCGCCTCGTCGGCTTCTCGACTGCCGAAGGCGATTACACCGTGACCTCCAACAGGCTTCATGAAGCAACGAGCACGCAAAGCGCCATCGGCGCGCTCCCAGCCGGCTCTTATGTCCATCAGATGTCGGCGGGTGCGCGTTTCGACGGCACCACGACGAAGTCAATCCGCGTCCAGCTCGCCCAGCCCGCAGGATCTAATGCACTCTACGCCCGAATCACTGCAATTGCCACGGCTACGGGTGATCATATGAAAAAGCCCGATTTGCGCGTCGCCATAAAAGACGACAAGACTGTCGCAGGCACGATTTTGGAGTCCGCCGCCGATCTTGCCGCGAACGCCGTCACGAAAATCGTGGTGGGCGTCGCAAACGATACGATTGCATACTGGCCGTTCGGCGAAAACGGCTTCAGCGATGTTTCGGGCAATAGGCACAATCTCGAGGGCGTAAATGTCACGGAAAGCGATGCGGCGTACATGTCCCTGAACGACGGCCGCACTGATCAGTACTTGAAGACGGCCTCCGCTCTCGACCTCTCCGCGGAAAACGCTGTCACCTTCGAGTGCTGGTGCAGACAGACGGCGCACCCTGCCAGCACCTACAATATCGTCTTTGCTTCGGAAACTCCTGCGGACGGCACCGGCGGATTTGTCCTCTACAACGCCGGGCAGTATCAGGCGCAGATGCGTGTGGCATCGAACGGGTGGCAGCTTGATTATACGCCCGACACTAGTTTTGCCGATGGGATGTGGCATCATGTAGCCTATGTGGTGGATCGCACGAGGACAGACCAGTTTTCCTGCCGCCTCTATATCGACGGGGTGCAGCAGACCGGTACGGGAAGAACTGGAAGCGTCACATACGATATGTCCGTACCCGCTCTCTTCAACAGCCTGTTCATGATTGGCGGTGGCGCGGCGTATTCGGCGGCCGGAAGCAACTACTACCGCGGCTACATCGACGACGTGCGCATCAGCCGCGGCGTGGTTGCGCCCGAAGACTTTCTCAAATATCCGACAGTCGGCAAAAAGATGCGCGCGGATGACGGCAAACTGCCCGTCGTCGCCTACTGGCCCTTCGGCGGCAAGCGTGGCAGGGATGCCACCGGCAACGGCTTCGATCTTACGATGTCCGAAAGTGTTCCAATGGTTTCCGGTACGCCCAAGGTTGATTATGGCGTCAAAAATTCATGGAATGGGGACTTCAAGTGCGCAAACCTTCCGTTCTCGGTTTTTTCCAAGGCCGGTGTGACGATTGAGTTCTTTGCAAGAACTAGTTCGGGCGATACTGCTGCGTCGAATATCCTGACGCTTTCGCCCGATAGTTCCTATTACAATCACGCAGGTGCGTTCCGCATCGGGCCACATTCGACCTACGGAGGCACCAAGTCTATGTCGGCGACGGTTTGTTGCAAGGATAATAATAGCGGATTTGTTGATGCCCACACTACAGAAGCAGAATTTGGCGCTCTCAATGACGACAAGTGGCGGCATTTTGCAGTTGTTTACGACCCGTCGAAGGTCGGGAATGGCATTTGGCGGCTCTATGTCGATGGTGTAGAGACATACAACAAAGCCGATGTTGCAGATCAGGGGGCTATCGCGTTTTTGGATACTGTGTTGTACTTTCAGCGTATAAACTACAATAATTCCATCAGTATGGGATATGTGGGATGGCTCGACGACGTGCGCATCACGGCGGGTGCGCTGACGCCTGACCAGTTCCTGGCGAGCCGGTCGAATGGTTCCACGGTCGCTCTGTATCGTTTGGACAAGGAGACGCTCGAAGACCAGTCCGGCAATGGCAATGATCTTATTCACATGCGCACTGAGGCGAACGTTGCCGAACCGGTTTTCGGGGATGCAGATTATCCCAATAGCGGGACAGGCCTTGTTTTTACCGGTGTAAAAGGCACGAAGGAGTGGGTCAAGTCTTCCAGCGCTTTCGATTTCTCAGAATCTAAGATGCTTACAGTCGAAGTCGACTACAACAGCGGGAATCCGACTACACTCCAAGAAAATCTTTACGTGATGGCTGCGACAGAACAAGTAGCATCTCGCGGTGGATTTGTCGTGTACCGAACGGGGGATGCCTTGCAGGCGCAGCATAGGAATACTAATGGGAGTGGCTGGCTAAAGGTATATGCCCAAGCCATGGGGGCGCTAACCGCAAATGGTTATAATCGCGGACGTTATTCGGTCAATGCGCGGAATTCCAGTAAAATCGATTACAACCTTTGTGTTGACGGGACGTCGAAAGAGAGTAGTGCAAGTACAAATTACGGGGCTTTGGGTTCCCATGTGCTTTGCTTTGGTCACAGCCCATCATATGGAGGGGATAACGAAACCACACCAAAATATCTAACCGGCAAGATACTGCGCATCGCGATATCCGACGTCGCGCTCGATCCGGCGGACTACGTGCTGGACAACCTGATCGATCCGGAAACGAAGAGGACGCTCGCGTATTGGAATTTCAAGAACTTCGGCGGGCTGACGGTGCCGAGCGGCAGCAAAACGAGCGCAGGCGGGTTGTTGCTGAACGGGTCGAATTACGCCACGACGACGAATCTCACGCTTTCGACGCTGACGCAGGCGACGATCGAGTGTTTCGTGAACTTCGGCGCGACGCCCACCTCGGGAACGATATTCAGTCTCGGCAGTGGCGCGGGGTCGTTCGCGGTCGCGAGCGACGCGAGCGCCGGAACGCTCTCGGGCACGTTCATCCCCTACGACCATATGGCGGCATCCAACGGCGGCGTTGCCGCGCTCGATCCGCTCGCCGGCAGGAAGGACTGGCACCACGTGGCGCTAGTCATCGACCGTACGGCATCCGGCGCCGATGCAGTGAAGTTCTACGTCGACTACGAGCGGGCCATGCCTGCCGGTCGCGCATGGGACAAGGCGGCGACGATTCTCGACGGCGCGCTCGCAGTCGGCACCGGCTTCACCGGCCGCATCGACGATCTGCGCGTGAGCGCGGGCGCACTTGAGCCAAGCGAGTTCATGCATGAGCGCACCGAGAGCGTGGACGGCATGCTGATCATAGTCAGGTAGGCATTCTACGAATTGTCTGATTGTCTGATTAACCTATCCGGATAATCCGGAATTTCCGGACGATCCGGAAAAGCGAAATCTGACAATCTGACAATCTAAAAATCTGATCTCATTTCATATGAAGAGGTTGCTGTCTTTGCTGGCGGCGCTCTGCCTGACGGCGGCGGCGGACGCGGCGTGGGAGCCCGGCGAGCCGGTTACGACATACTGGTTCGGGCCGGGTTTCCCCGGCAGGTACGGCATGCCGCTGACGGATTTCTGGGCGGAGCAGCTCAGGGACGGCGGCTTCAACACCGTGTGGGCCTCGACGCCAGAGGAATTGGATATCGCCGCGAGGCACGGCCTTCGCGCCATCTACAGCATAGATCCGGCGACGGAGTGGGCGAAGGTCGATTTGGACGACCCGGCGCAGAAGGAGGCGCTTGCCGAGCGCATCAACCGCGTGAAGAACCATCCCGCCTTGTACGTTTACGGACACTACGACGAGGCGGCGGCCGACTTGTTTGCGTCGCTCGCGAGGGTGAAGGAGTTCATCCATGAACTCGACCCCGACCATCCATGCTGGCACAACCTGTTGCCGACCTACGCCAGCCACGCGCAGCTCGGCGTCGGCGGCAAGGAGTCCGAACCGATGAGGATGGGGTTCGGGAGTGACAGGATCGCGTCCTACTGGGAGTACGTGCGCCTCTTCTGCGACATCTACCAGCCAGAGTTCATCACCTACGACCACTACCAGTTCAAGACGAACGGCGATGCGCGCAACTACTTCCTGAACCTCGGCATAATCCGCCAGAACGCCGCCGCTCGCGGTGTGCCGTTCTGGAACGGCCTCCAGGCCTGCACGTGGACGCCGGCTCTTCTCGCGTCCCCCCGGTCGCCGCGCATACCGGACGTTGACGAGATGCGCTATCTCGCCCATACGACCGCCGCGTACGGCGCGGACGGGCTCTACTGGTACGTCTATAGCTGCAAAGACCACTACGGCATGATTGCCGCGACAAACGGCGTCGTCGGCGCGAAGTACGAGGGCGTGAGGGAAATCAACCGCGAGTTCATCGCATTTTCACGCATCCTCCGCGGCCTTCGCTTCAAGGGCGCATATATGCAGGGCGTACATGCGCCGGGCACCACGCCCTATGGCGACCAGGCGATTGTCTCGCTTTCGCCGGAAACGCCGTATTCCGAAGTCGCGGAGAATGCCCGCCACGCGGATACGACGCTTGTAACGCGCTTTGCGGACGCCGACGGCCGTCCCTACCTGATGGTCGTGAACTGCGACTATGCGAAAGCCAGGGTCGTCCATGTCAACGCGCCATCGGCGGCGGAGCGGTTCGATCCCCAGACTGGCACATGGGTGGCGGCCGGCGATGAGTTCGATCTCGCGCTGCCCCGCGGCGGCGGCGTCCTCCTGCGCCTCTTTACATTCCCATGCACTCTGCGTTCTTCCAAGCCTCTTTGACTCTGCGATAAACATTGCACTTATTATGTCCACCACAATAAAACAACAACTTTTCAAAACAACATTTTACAAAACAGGCGTTTGATTCCTGATTTGTAAAATGCTACAATATGTTTGCTGAAGATGCTTTCATGCCGTTTCCTGAAAGTGCATGGTTATTGTGCCGGAAAATAAGGCATGCGGTGTTATAATTGGCGGCGGCAAGGGAGGCGATGGAGAATATGACAACGCGTAAGAGAACAATCAAGACAGCCTTGGCCGCCGCAGTCGCGTGTGCGGCGGGGTGTGCATTGGCGGACGCCGGAAACTGGAAGACTCCGACCTGGCAGTCGTTCATCACAGAGCCGGGCGCTGTCGCGAAGATCCTTGGCGACACCTGCCCAGGCCACGCGCAGGGAATGTGCGCGACTTCCAACGCTTTCTTCTTCTCCTTCCACAACCAGGTCGTCAAGACCGACTGGCGCGGACGGTTCTTGAAACGCGTCGAGGCCGTGCCGCACGGCGGCGACATCTGCCACTGGAACGGCCGCGTATATGTCGGCGCGTGGGAGCCGCCCAAGAAGAAAGGCGAAAAAGGCTGCACCGCCATCCGGGTGTACGACGCCGAGACGCTGAACCTTGTCAAAGAGCGGCGGATGCCGGAATGGCAGAACGCGGCCGATGGCATTACGTGCCTTGACGGCGTTATAATCCTCGGCATGGGCATGAAGGACTGGGGCGGCTCGGACGAAGGGCATTCCAACTACTATGGCAAGTTCGACGCCGAAACGCTCGAGCCGATCGGCGATCCGTTCCTTGTCGATCACGGCGAGGAATCGACATGCGGCGCCCAGAACATCACGACAGACGGCAAGTACATCTACTCCTGCTACTACACGTCCGACGAAGCGGCCGGGACGCCGAACTTCATCGTCTACGACAAGGACTTCAACGTTGTCGCCAAACACCGTTTCGGCTGGACGCACGGCGTGGACGTCGTCCCCGGCGGGCGCGATGGCGCCGTGCGCTTCGCCTGGGCGCTGACGCTCAACAACGACTGGGACAAGTCCTCGCCGCTCGTATCGCAGGTGATCGTCCGTTTCGCCGAGCTCAAAGACGGCAAGATAGACGACATCTCCAAGTACATCTGGTTCAAGAAGATGAAGGAGCGGTGAGGCCTAGAGGCTCTAGAATCTCTAGAAATTCTAGAGAATCTAGAAGAACTGGAAATACCAACTTCCTATGAACGACAGCATGCAGATTGCCGGGGTGCGGCTTACGCGCAGGGCGTTTTTGAAACAGGCTGCCGCCGCGACCGTGTTCGCGGCGGCGGGATGTCTGAGGGCGACGACGGGCGACGTCAGGCTCAAGGTCGGGATAATTTCGGATATCCACCTTCTCGCGCAGAACGACTCCATGCACGGCGACGTCTGGTTCGAGAAGGCGCTTCGCTGGTTCGATGCGCGAAAGGCCGACGCCGTGCTCCTCTGCGGCGACATAGCCGATTGCGGACTCGTCGCGGAGCTTGAATACGCAGCGGCGATATGGTACAAGGTGTTTCCCGGCGGGAGGCGCTCCGACGGCGAGCCGATCGAGCAGCTTTTCCATTTGGGCGACCACGATCTCGGGGGCTTCGCGCACAAGTATCCGTGGGCGAAGTCGTCTTCGAAAGATCCCGACGCGCCGAACCATGCGCTCGTCGACGAGGATGTCGGAGCGATATGGGAAAGGCTTTTCCATGAAAAGTGGGCGCCCATCCAGGTGAAGAAGGTGAAGGGCTACACGTTCGTCTTGGCGCACCATCCGCGCAACATGGCCCAGGGCACGGCGATACCGGGGCTCGCGGAAGCGCTCGACGCGGCGGACACGGATCTCGCGAAGCCGCTCTTCGTTTCGATGCACAGACCCGTGCACGGCACTCTGCCGGAGTGGGACGCGAAGAGCCTCGCGAACGACGCCAACCACAAGGCGCTTGCGAAGCATCCGAACGCAATCGCCTTCTTCGGCCATGCGCACCGCAACTGCGCCGACGACTTGAATCTCTGGCAGGGCGAATACACGGCGCTGCACGTGCCTTCGACGAGCTACTGCTGCACGCGGGGCGGGCGCGAAAACTCGTTCGCGCCTGGGAACAAGGCCGACAAGGCCCGTCCGCAGCAGATGGACAGGGTGGACTGCACTTCGTCCAACCAGGCGCTTTTCATGACTGTCTGCGAGGATAGAATCGCGATAGAGCGGCGGGACCTCCGCCACGATGCGACCATGGGCGAGGATTGGTTGGTCGGGCTCTTGAATGGCCGCGCTGAAGCGCGGCCCTCACGCGCGGCCGCGACCATCCCGCCGGAATTTCCCGCCGGCGCTTTCGCCGCCGTCTCGACGCGCATCGGGAAAAATCGAGCCAAGAAAGAAACGGCGCAGGTCGTCGTATCATTCCCGCCGGCCCATTCAAGAGGGTCCCGTCCGCGCGCATTCGACTACGAGGTGACGGCCAGTGCCGGCGCTTTCAATCTCGTCCGGCGCGTATTCTCCGCCGGGGCGTATTGGAATGAAGATTTCGACACCGCGCTTTCATCGTGCGTGTTCGCCCGCGGCGAGTTGCCGTTGGATAGACCCGTCGAGTTCACCGTGCGCCCGGCGAACGCATTCGGCGCGCTTGGCTCGGCCCTGCCGGGCGTTGTCTGGAGCGCGCACGGCGGAAAACGCTGGTACCGCGGCATGCTGCACATGCATACGCACTGGTCCGACGGTCACGCGCTCCCCGAACAGGCCGTTGCCGCGTACAAGGACGCCGGATACGACTTTATCGCCATCTCGGACCACAACCGCTTCCAGGACGACCCCGGCAAGTGGATGGACGTAGGCGACGGCACGGAGAAAGGCTGGCCGCCGAAGGTGGTGCATCCCGCCTGTTTCGCGGCCTACGTAGAACGCTTCGGGCGGGACAACGTGCGCGAGCGCGACGGAAAGACCCAAGTGCGCCTCGCGACGTATCCGGAGCTCAAGAAGCGCTTCGACGAGACGGAGAAGTTCCTGCTCCTGCCGGGCGTGGAGATTACGACCGACGCCAAGGCGACCGGCGTCACGCATGCGATGCACATGAACGTAATCGGCATCGACGACATCATCGAACGCGCGAAGAAGGCGAAGCTCATCGAGGGTTGCCGCTCTCACACCGTCTCGTCCATCATACGCGAGACGCGCGAGATGAGCGAGGCGCTTGCCAAGGCGCGCGGCCAAGACTGCATCTGCATGGTGAACCACCCGAACTGGCTCTACTACGACGTAGTGGCAAACGACATCATCGAAAATCCTGAAATCCGATTCTTCGAGATTTGCAACAACGGCTCTGAATGGCCGGTGCCGGACGAACTCGACGGCGAATGGTATTGCGACCATCTCTGGGACGCAGTGCTGGCATACCGTCTGACGCACGGCCAGCAAATGCTTTACGGTTTCGGGTGCGACGACTCGCACTTCTATCCTGGCACGGGCCTCGAATACGCGGCGTTCGGCGATGCGTACATCATGGTGCTCGCCGAATCGCTGACGCAGGAAGCGCTTTTCAAGGCGATTCGCGCAGGCGATTTCTACGCCTCTTCCCAGCTCGATCTTGAGGACGTCGTGTTCGACCGCGAGACGGGGACGCTCACGGTGTCCGTCCCGGCGATAGAGGGCGTGACGAGCAAGATACGCTTCATTGCGACGAAGAAGGGCGCGAGGCTCGAGCCCGTGCGCTATGTGGATATCCCTGCTACGGCCGAACACATGAACCGCGCGCGCAGGGTGCCGGTCTACGACGAGAGCATCGGCGCGACGGTCAGACTCGTGGAAGGGGAACGCGGGCGGCGTCTGGAGGCGTTCTACACGCTTGCCGCCGACGACCTATACGTCCGCGCCAGAGTGGAGACGGACGCGCCGACGAAATTCAAGCGCGAGCGCTGCCTGCACCCGGCGCACCACACAGCCTGGACGCAACCGTACGCAAGGGAGGCGGGAGGGCCGCGCTTCAGTGCGGCCGAATGGGAGGATTGTAACGCCAAGGAGGCGCGGCTTTAGCCGCGCACCCCTGTTTCGGCCTTGGGCAAGCGCGGCCCTCACATGCGCGGCTGAAGCCGCGCCTTCTTGGTGTTATGGCTCGCGCTGTCTCGGGTCGCAGAACTTACATATATTCCAGATCACTACCATGCAATAGATTTTTATCGCAGAGACGCAGAGTTTTCCAAGGTTTTTGCATTTTTTCATGAGACGCCAAATCAACACGCTCTTTAGTCAAAATGACAAATCTATGCGCTGTGCATATGAAATAACGCCAACAAAATCCATATTCTCTGCGACTCTGCGTCTCTGCGATAAAAATCTATTGTATGCTATTGATTCCAGATAAAACTTACGACCAACTAAAAGGGATACGACATGAAGTGTGCTTTTCTAGCGATGTTGCTTTTTGCGGCGGGGTGGGTTTGCGCCCGGCCGTTCGAGTCCGGTGCGCATGTGGTCGCGACGGGCTCGATTGCCGAGGGCGGCTTTGGAGTGGCCACCGCGGAAACGCTCACGCATGACGGCTGCGGAACTCTCCTCAATCTCTTCCACGGCAAGTGGACGCCGGAGAAGGTGCGCGCCGTCGGCGAGCACTGCCGCAAGAACGGCTGCGTTTTCACGATGGACGAGATGTTCAACCGCTGGAGCGGCGATTGGAAAAGCGAATACGCGCCGCAAAAGGAAGAATTTCTCTCCGTTTTGCGCGAATACGCGGACGTGTGCGCCGGAACGCAGCACTACAGCGAATCCGGCGGTCTCATGTTCTACTGGCATCCGAAGAACGCGAAGTACCATGGCGCGCCATCGCCGCGCATCCCCAAGGGCGGCGATTCCCTCGCCGAGGCCTACGCCGCGACGTGCGAACAGGCGCGGCGCGATCTCGCGCAGGCGAAGGCGGCCGGTCTGCCGTCGCCATACTTCTCCATCGAATGCTCGTTCGGCTTCGCGCCGTATCTCATGCGCGCCGGATACGACCGCGTCGATCTCGAAGTCGTGTATTCCGACGAACTCGAGCGCGCCTACGCCGGAGTGAAGACCGCCTCGGAAGCGTCCGGCCGCAAGAGCTTCGGCGCGGACATGGCGATGGATTGGTACGGCGGGATGCAGTCGGACGCCCTCTGGGGTGCGCGCTGGCGCACTTCGCTCTACCACGCCTGGCTGCGCGGCGCGGCCCCGATCTACAACGAGCACGGCCTCATGGAGCTCGCGAGCCACGGCCGCAAGTTCGCCCACGACGATCCGGTGACGGTCGGCTACCGCAAGACGCTCGCCGATTTCACGGCTTGGTGCAAGGCCAATCCTCGCGCAAACGGCTATCCGCTCGCCGCCGCCGGCGCGATCCAGGGGCGATTCGACGGCTATGCAGGCATGTTCCAGACCCACCTTTTCGGACAGAGGACCAACGACGCCTTTCGCGTGACGGAGGCCGACCGCACCGCGTGGCGGCTCTTCGACGGTCTCTACCGCCGGCGCGGCTGGCAGGAGCGCGACAACTGGGGCGACGCCGAATATTCCGGCAATCCGCCGCTCGGCGCCGCCGGCATATTGCCTTTCGACGCGCCCGCCGGAGAATTCGCGAAGTACAAATTCCTCTTCTTCCTCGGACGCAACGTGATGGACGACGCACTCTATTCGAAACTCGTCGACTACGTAAAAGGCGGCGGCACGCTGATGCTCGCCGCGAGCCACCTGACGGCGCAGGACGACCCCGCCGGCGCTTTCGCGCCATACAACGGCGGCGATTGGTCGGAACTTGCCGGCGTGAAAATCGACGCCGCGAAGAAGTGGCATCTGCCGCACGGCATGAAGTTCGTGAAGAATCCAGGCCCCGGATGGAATTTCCAGCCGCTCACGAACGTGTGGGACCCGGACTTCATCGAGGGAGGGTTCGACGTGCCGGAGCTCGCGACGACGACCGCGACGCCGTTCATCGTCGCGTCCGACAATTTCGTCGAGAAGCATCTCGACGAATGCAGAGGGATAGGCTTCGTGAACGAACTCGGCAAGGGCCGCGTAATCTTGCTCGCGTCGCTCGATTCGCCGGGCGCGTTCGGCGTCCGGAAACTCTATTCCTTCTTGATGGCGAAGGCGATGGAGGCCGTCGGAACCGACGTCTGGCCGAAGGTCGAATGCGCCGACACGGTGCGCTGGAGCGTCTACCCCGACGGCACGATATACTTGCTGAACACGGAGGCGCATCTCTCGCAGGAGGCGATAGTGCAGCAGAGCGCCGCCGCGCCGCGCACGACCCTCCGCCTCGCCCCGGGAGAACTAAAGAGGCTATAGAATTTCCAGGGCTTCCAGGACCTCCAGGACTTTGCAGGAGATGATACAATGAGAGTATTGCTAGCCTTTATCGCGCTTCGCACTGTGCCGCCGCCGCTTCGACTTCCATAACCGGCCTTGCCGTCGACCATCTCGTCGCGCCGGACGGCAAGAAGACCCCGCGCCCCGTGGCGAAGGAATACGGCGATATGGCCGACCGGGCGCTCGCGTTCATCCGCGCCAAGTTTGTCGACAAGGCGCGGTCAAGTCGGCGTGGAAATACGGCGCCGACGGCAAGTGCACCTGACGCTTCACCATACCCGCCAACACCTCGGCCACCGTGAAACTCCCCGGCGGCAAGGAAGAGACGCTGGAGGCCGGCTATCCCTTTTCGAACCCGCAACTGTGACTTTTCAAGCGACAGCTGTGACTTTTGGGAGCGACAGCTGTGACTTTTGGAAGTGACAGCTGTGACTTTTGGAAGTGACGGCTGTGACTTTTGGAAGTGACGGCTGTGACTTTTGGGAGATAGAGCGCTGCTGAAGCCGCGCTCTATCTGCCAGGACATCTCCTCCTTCCTCCTTGGGCGAAGCGCGGAATGGTACTTGACCACGTCAATCGGAATATGGTAAAATATAAGGGTAGTGAAAACAAACTAGAAAGAGCAGGTGACTTATCGCACAGTTCACTCGTGTCAATTACAAGATACGCGTTCCGCAGGTTCGCGTGCTGGATCCCAACGGCGTGATGATCGGCGTAATGGCTACGCGCGAAGCGCAGCGCATGGCCGAGAATCTGGATCTCGATCTCGTCGAGATCACTCCCAACGCCGTGCCTCCCGTATGCCGTATAATGGATTACGGGAAGTTCAAGTACGAGGAATCCATAAAGGCCAAGCAGCAGCGCAAGGCCC
>DFGB01000013.1 GCA_002371135.1 Verrucomicrobia bacterium UBA3761
CTCATTAGATTTTACCATTTTGGTGCTCTATTGGCCTAACTTTCGCCCTTGCCAATTCCGGCGGAAAATGATACAATACACGCCATAGTTTTATCACCCATTGGATTTTTAGGCACCTAAAAAGCAAAAAGGAAGAAGGAAAATGGCCAAGAAGATAATGGTGGACGGTAACACCGCCGCCGCACAAATCGCGTTCGCGTGCTCTGAAGTCGCCGCGATCTATCCGATTACCCCGTCTTCGCCGATGGCAGAGACGTGCGATGAACTCGCCGCCCACTGCAAGACGAATATTTGGGGCACTGTTCCCTCGGTGGTCGAGATGGAGTCTGAAGGCGGCGCCGCCGGCGCGGTCCACGGCGCACTTACCACGGGATCGCTCACGACGACGTTCACGGCGTCGCAGGGCCTTCTCCTCATGATTCCCAATATGTACAAGATCGCGGGCGAACTGACGCCTTCGGTCTTCCACGTTTCCGCCCGCTCTCTCGCTTGCCAGGGCCTCTGCATCTTCGGCGACCACGGCGACGTTATGGCATGCCGCCAGACGGGCTTTGCGATGTTGTGCTCCAACTCCGTCCAGGAAGCGCACGATATGGCCATGGTCGCGCACGCGTCGACCCTCGAAGCCCGCGTCCCGTTCCTCCACTTCTTCGATGGCTTCCGCACTTCCCACGAAGTCCAGAAGATCGAGGAAATCCCGGTCGAAGTCATTCGCGAGATGATCGACGACAAGTTCGTCGAAGCGTTCCGCGCCCGCGCCCTCGACCCTGAGCATCCGACGATGCGCGGCACCGCCCAGAACCCCGACATCAACTTCCAGGGCCGCGAAACCTGCAACAAGTATTACGAAGCGACCCCCGCGATCGTCCAGAAGTACATGGACAAGCTCGCCAAGCTTACCGGCCGCGCCTACAAACTCTACGACTACGTCGGCGCCGCCGACGCCGAGTATGTCGTCGTCGCCATGGGTTCGGGCTGCGATACGCTCCATGAGACGGTCGACGCGCTCGTCAAGGAAGGCAAGAAGGTCGGTCTTCTCAAGGTGCACCTCTACCGCCCGTTCTCGATGGTCGACTTCGTCAAGGCGCTTCCTGCGACCGTCAAGGTCGTCACCGTCCTCGACCGTACCAAAGAGCCCGGCGCGAACGATCCTCTCTATCTCGACGTCGCCGCCGCGATCGGCCAGGGCCTCCAGGATGGCGTCGTCTCCTTTAAGTACCCGAAGATTCTTGCCGGCCGCTACGGCATCGGTTCGAAGGACTTCACTCCTCAGATGTGCGCCAACATCTACGCGAACATGACCAAGGAGAAGCCCCTCGACCGCTTCGTCGTCGGCATCGTCGACGACGTCTCCGGCCGTTATATCCTCGGCGACAAGGATTTCGTCGTCCCGAAGGGCGACCGCAAGGAGTGCATGTTCTGGGGTCTCGGCGCGGACGGCACCGTCGGCGCGAACAAGAACTCCATCAAGATCATCGGCAACTACACCGAGAACTACGCACAGGGCTACTTCGAGTACGACTCCAAGAAGTCCGGCGGCGTTACCATCTCCCACCTCCGCTTTGGTTCCGAGATGATCCGCTCGCCCTACTTCATCAACTCGGCGGACTTCACCGCGTGCCACTGCTTCCCCTACCTCGAGAAGTACGACATGCTCCACGCCGCCAAGCCCGGCTCCGTGTTCCTCCTCAACTCGCCCTATTCCGCGGCCGAGATCTGGGACAACATGCCCGATGAAGTCGAACAGGCCATCATCGACAAGAAGCTCAAGTTCTACGTCATCGACGCGGCGAAGATCGCCCGCGCCAACGGCATGGGCACCCGCACCAACACCGTCCTCCAGACCGCGTTCTTCAAGCTCTCCGGCATCAAGCTCGCCAAGGCCGACGGCACCGAGCTCGATCCTGTGCAGGTCCTCAAGGACTATGCCGAGAAGGCGTATTCCAAGAAGGGCCAGGACGTCGTCGAGATGAACTGGAAGTGCATCGAAGCGGCGTCTGCCGCCATCGAGGAAGTCAAGTATCCCGCGGCTCCCGCCGGCAAGCTCAAGCAGCCCGCCACCGTCGCCGCCGAGGCCCCCGACTTCATCAAGAACGTCACCGCCAAGATGATTGCGCAGAAGGGCAACGAGCTTCCCGTTTCCGCCATCCCGGACGACGGCACGTGGCCTACCGCGACGACCCAGTGGGAAAAGCGCAACGTCGCCGCGTTCATCCCGCAGTGGGATCCGGCCAAGTGCATCCAGTGCGGCCAGTGCTCCATCATCTGCCCTCACGCCGCGATCCGCCTCAAAGTCTACGACGACAAGGATCTCGAAGGCGCGCCCGCCACATTCAAGTCTGCGGCCACCAAGACGCCCAAGATGAAGGCGCTCGGCTCCAAGTTCACAGTCCAGGTCGCCCCTGAAGACTGCATGGGTTGCAAGCTCTGCGTCGTCAAGTGCCCCATGTCCCAAGAGAAGTTCAAAGACGCTCCCGCGCTCAAGTGGGTCGAGCAGATTCCTCTGCGCAAGACCGAGGCCGAGAACTGGAAGTTCTTCCTTGGCCTGCCGGACGTCGACCCTGCCAAGCTCGATACGAAGCAGGTTCTCGATTCCCAGCTCAAGAGGCCACTCTTCGAATTCTCCGGTGCCTGCGCGGGCTGCGGCGAAACGCCCTACGTCAAGCTCCTCACTCAGCTCTGCGGCGATCGCCTTCTCATCGCGAACGCCACCGGCTGCTCCTCGATCTACGGCGGCAACCTGCCCACCACGCCTTACTGCCAGCGCAACGACGGCAAGGGTCCGGCATGGTCTAACTCGCTCTTCGAGGACAACGCCCAGTTCGGCTACGGCATGCGCATTTCCGCCGACAAGCTCATGCAGTATGCCTTCGAGCTCGTCGATAAGGCGCTTGCGAACGATAAGGCGCCGGCCGAAATGAAGGCCTGCCTCGAGAAGATCAAGGCGGTCGACCAGTATGACGAAAAGGGCCAGGGCGTCGAGCAGATGCGCGCTCTCGTCAAGGAACTCAAGGGCTACTGCGAAGCCGGCAAGGCCAACGGCTGCACGATGTGCGCGCAGCTCCTCGCGGTCGCCGACAACCTCGTCAGGAAGTCCGTCTGGATTCTCGGCGGCGACGGCTGGGCATACGACATCGGCTACGGCGGTCTCGACCACGTCCTCGCCTCCGGCAGGAACGTCAAGATCCTCGTCATGGATACCGAAGTCTACTCCAACACCGGCGGCCAGGCTTCCAAGGCCACTCCTACCGGCGCGATTGCGAAGTTCGCCGCTTCCGGCAAGCAGCAGGCCAAGAAGAACCTCGGCCTCATGCAGATGCAGTACAAGAACGTGTACGTCGCCTACGTCTCCATGGGTGCGAACCCGGCCGCGACGGTGAAGGCGTTCACGGAGGCCGAGAACTACAACGGCCCGGCGCTCATCATCGCCTACGCGCACTGCATCGAGCAGGGCCTCAACACCGCCACCGGTCCTGCGCACCAGATCGCCGCGGTGGACAGCGTCCACTTCCCGCTCTGGCGCTACAACCCGAACGTCTCCGCTCAGGGCAAGAACGGTCTCACGATCGACTCGAAGGACAAGTCCGACACGGTCTCCTTCGCGAAGAACGCGCTCTCCAAGGAACTTGGAGAGAACCGCTTCCGCCAGCTCGTGAAGATGGTCGGCGCCGAGAAGGCGGAGGCCCTCCTCGGCAAGGCTGAAGAAGGCTTCAAGGAGAACTACAAGCTCCTCACGGAACTTGCCGCCCTCCCGCAGCTCTGATAGAAGGAGCCTGAACGCAACAGCGCGGGGTCGTGCCAGCTTTCCGCTCACGGCCCCGCGTTATTCGTTATGAATCTGTGAAACATGCGAAAGGCCTGGTCGATTCTTCCCGATGAATGGAAGGCCGTGCTGCAAGAGCGCGGTCTGAGACCCTTTCGCGCCGACCAGATCCTCCACTGCCTGTATCGCGATTGGATTTCGACTTGGGACGATGCGACAACGCTCCCCAAGGAACTCCGCGAACAGCTCAAGACCGACTTCCCTCTCACCGTGGCCGAGGTGGTCGAGGTTTCGCAATCCTCCGACGGCACGGAAAAACTGCTCGTCAGGTTCGAAGACGGCAATACGGTCGAGACCGTCCTCATCCCGGCGAAGGACCGCTTTACGCAATGCATCTCGACGCAGGTCGGTTGCGGCATGGGATGCGCATTCTGCGCTTCCGGCGCAAACGGCGTGGTTCGCTCTCTGACGGCCGACGAGATTGTGGCCGAGTACATGCTCGCGAGACGCCGCGGCGAGATTACGAACATGGTCGTAATGGGCATGGGCGAGCCGTTTGCAAATTACGACGAAACGATGCGCGCGCTTAAGCTGATCAACGCCGGCAAAGGCCCAAACCTCGGCGCGCGTCATATCACGCTCTCTACTTGCGGCGTCGTGCCGGGCTTTGCGAGGCTCGCCTCTGAGGGCATCCAGTTCGAGCTTTCCGTCTCTCTCCACGCGCCCACCGACGAATTGCGCAGCGAGCTCATGCCGGTGAACAAGCGCTGGCCGCTAGACGAGCTCCTTCGCGCCTGCGCTGAATATACGAAGGCCACGAAGCGCATCATCACTTTCGAGTACACCGTCATAAAGGGCGTCAACGATTCTCGCGAAATGGCAGAGACCCTTGCCCGCGTCGTCAAGCGCGTCCCGATGGCGAAGGTCAATCTCATCCCGCTTTCGCCCGTCGACCATCGCCCGGACTTCAAGACGCCAGACGACAAGACGATGCTCATGTTCCTCGATGTGCTGATGCGTGCGAAAGTGCAGACGATGCTCCGCCGCTCGCGCGGCAAAGACGCCAACGCCGCGTGCGGCCAGCTCCGCGCTCGTTCCCTCCCGCCTCGGGGGATCCGGAGGGCGGCAACCCTCAACCCTCAACCCTCAACCTTCAGTCCTCAATGAAGCGCTTTTTTATATTGCCGGTTCTCGCCATTGCCATGGGCGGTTGTTTTTCTTCGAGGCCTCCGGCGGCCAGGAACTGGGTCGTCGAATGGAATCGCTCGGCCGTCGGTGGAGGCGGCGAAGCCCGGAAATACGGCGTTGCGCGGCTTGCGTCTGTGAGCGTTCGCGCTCCGTATGATACGACGCGCATCGCCGTCCTCCGCCCCGACGGGACGATTGCGTTCGATGCCTACAATCTTTTCGCCGTCGCACCCTCGCTCGTAGTCCGCGGCGCGGCTGAGGATACCCTCGCCGCAAGCGGCATGTTCGAGCGTGTCATCCCCGCCTCTTCGCAGGCTAGCGCGTCGGTCGCCGTGGAAGTCGTCGTCACCGCGATTGCTCTCGATTGCCGCAACGACGGCAAGCGCGATGCGTTTGTCGCACTCACCGCCACGTTGCTCGATGGGCGCAGGATTGTCGCATCATCCTCGCAGGAAGGGCGCGCTGCAACATCGTCGGGCGACTTCTCCGCCGCGTTCTCCCGCGCTTTCGTCCAAGCCCTCTCCCGCGCAGCCAGGGAGTTGTGAAGAGATTTTTCGATTCGCGTTGTATCGAAAAATCGAAGAATCTGAAAATAGAAAATTTCCTCATGTTCGAGCGTATAGGCGAAAAGGCATGCAAGCTCATGCAAAGCTTCAGCGACTTCCTGGCCTTCATAGGCGAGGCGGGCGCGGCTGTCGTCGCCGCCGTATTCCATCCGCGGTCGTTCAGATTTGGCGACTCGGCTCTCGCGTTCGAGCGCGCCGCCGTGGGCGGATTGCCGATTTCAACCGGTATCGGCTTCCTCCTCGGCTTGATCCTCGCATTCGAATCCGCAGTCGCGTTGCAGATGTTTGGTGCGGAAGTGTATGTGGCGGACATGCTGGCGATAGGCCTTTTCCGCGAACTTGGGCCGCTCGTCACCGCCATTATTCTCGCAGGACGCTCCGGCAGTGCGTTCGCCGCCGAAATAGGCACGATGAAAGTCGATGAAGAACTCGACGCGCTTACGACGATGGGCCTCGAGCCTGTCCGCTTCCTCGTTCTCCCTCGCGTCGTCGCCGCCATCCTCGCCATGCCGGTGTTGACTGTGTTTTCAGTGCTTGCAGGTCTTCTCGGCGGGGCGATCGTGCTCAGGATGATGGACGTGCCCACGCAAGTATACTGGGACCACATCGTCTCCACGACCTCCGTGTTCATGATCGTGTTCGGCCTCGTGAAAGCCGCCATATTCGGCCTTCTCGTCGGTCTCGTCGGCTGCGGCGCCGGAATGGGTACGAAATCGACGGCCGACGGAGTAGGCGTTGCCGCCACGAACGCTGTAGTTGGCGGTATGGTCGCCATTGCACTGGCGGATGGTTTGTTCGCGGTGGTTTGCTACGTGTGGGGGGTGTGAGCGATGTCCAAAGATGTCGTTATTTCGCTTTCGCATGTCGACGCCGGCTACCCAGGGGCCGTCATACTGGAGGATGTTTCGTTTGAAGTCGAACGTGGCGAGGTGTTTATTTTGCTGGGCGGCTCCGGCTGCGGCAAGTCGACTGTCATGAAGCACATGATCGGCCTCAACCCCGTCCTCGCCGGTACGTTGCAGGTGGCAGGCATGGAGTGGAGCGCGCGGACGCGCAAGGCGCTGTGTCGCAAAATTGGCGTGATGTACCAGTCCGGCGCGCTTTTTGGTTCGATGACCTGCCTCGAAAACGTTCTCTTGCCGCTGGAGGAGTTTACGCGTCTCAAGCGAAGGGAGCGAGAAGAGAAGGCCCGTGCGCTTCTTGCCGACGTGGAACTTGCCGACGCCGCTGAAAAGATGCCAAGTGAAATCTCGGGCGGCATGAAAAAGCGCGTCGCTATCGCCCGCGCCATGGCTCTCGACCCGGAAGTCGTCTTCCTCGACGAGCCCAGCGCCGGTCTCGACCCCATAACATCGAATTCGCTCGACAACCTCATCCTCCGCCTTCGAAACGAGAAGAAGATGACGTTTGTCGTCGTCACGCACGAGTTGCCCAGCATTTTCAAAATTGCCGACCGCTGCGCGATGTTCGACA